>JAFYTT010000063.1 GCA_017558715.1 Clostridia bacterium
CTTGATGACGGTGGATTCCAATCCGATTTCGGACGGTTCTCCTGCCAATATCATATCGACCCGTCCCGACAGATCGCCGATGACGTGTTCTTTTGTGGTCGGCGACGGATGCCCGGACAAATTGGCACTCGGTGCGGCGATCGGTACGCCTGCAAGACGGATGAGCGCATTGGCAATCGGATCGGCTGGCAGACGGACAGCAACGGTGTCCATACCGCCCGTGACAGAATCGGGAATGCAGTCGCGCTTGGGCAGGATCATCGTCAGCGGTCCCGGCCAGAATGCCAGCGCCAGACGGTAAAACAGTTCTGTTGTATGACAGTATGCCTCTGCCCAGTCGACATCGGCAATATGGATGATGAGCGGATTGTCGGACGGTCTGCCTTTTGCCGCGTAGATCTTCTTTGCGGCATCAGCATCAAGCGCATTGCCGCCGAGTCCGTAGACCGTTTCGGTCGGGAAGACGACAAGCCCACCCGCTTTGATACAGTCGGCAGCGCGGCGCAGATGCTGTTGTTCGGTTTCTGTTTTTCCCGCTGTTACGGGAAGAATTTCTGTATTTATCATCATTTTGATACCTGTATGTGAAAATTATGATTCGGCGGTGGCGGCTTCCAGCTTTGCGGCGATGTCCGCTTCGGTCAGCGGCGTGATGACATTGTCAAGATCGCCGTTGAGTACATCCTCAAGACAGTAAAGCGACAGTCCGATGCGGTGGTCGGTACAGCGGCGCTGGGGATAGTTGTAGGTGCGGATCTTCTCCGAGCGGTCACCCGATCCGATCTGCGATTTTCTTGCATCGGCGCGGGCGGTATCGCGCTTTTCTTTTTCGATCTCATAGAGCTTGGAGCGGAGCATCTTTATCGCCTTGTCTCGGTTCTTGAACTGACTGCGTTCTTCCTGACATTCGACAACGATACCGGTCGGCAAGTGTGTGATGCGGACGGCAGATTCGGTCTTGTTGATGTGCTGACCGCCGGCACCGGAGGATTTGCACGTTTCCATCTTGATGTCGGACGCGGGAATGTCGATTTCCACATCTTCGATTTCGGGCAGAACGGCGACGGTTGCCGTGGAGGTCTGGATACGTCCCTGCGATTCCGTTTCGGGGACACGCTGAACACGGTGGACACCCGATTCGTATTTCATCTTGGCGTATACGCCCTCTCCTTCAATGAAGAACGTGATCTCCTTGACACCGCCAAGTTCCGTTTCGTTGATCGACATGATTGAGAGCTTCCACCCCATGCGGTCGGCATACATGCGGTACATACGGTAGAGATTCGCACCGAATATAGCCGCTTCCTCACCGCCCGCACCTGCACGGATCTCTATGATGACGGAACGGTCGTCGTCCTCATCGCGGGGAAGCAGCAAAATGCGGATCTCGTCTTCCAGCTGTGCCATCGACGCGCGTGCATGTTCCGCTTCTTCTTTGGCGAGGGCTTCCATTTCGTCATCCGACAGTTCCTGCGCTTCCGCAAGCAGTACCTGCGCATCGTCAAGCGCACTTTGTGCGGCAAGATAGCGGTGATATGCTGCGGCAATGGGAGCAAGCGAACGGTATTCGCGCATTTTGGCAAGATACCGTGCGCCGTCGGACATCAATTCCGGCTGCTGTAATTCAATTTCAATGGCGGCATGGCGCATTGCCGGTTCGCGGCAGCGGTCGAGCAGGGTCATGGTTGGTTTCCCTCCGTGGCTTGTTTTTCTATCATATACATTATAGTATATCATAAAACTGCGGGACATTCAAGGGGAAAACGGAAAGTTCACATCGGAGGATGTAATTTCTGTCGGTTTTGTTGTTTCAGACTCGCGAAGCGGTTGCTGGACAAATGGAAGATTTTTTTGTATAATAATAGCGTAAGGACTTACAATACATGATATTTTGAGGAGCGTACACATGATTGCATTTTATCAAAAACTCAAAGAACTTCGGCGAGCGAAGAATATCACGCAGGAACAGCTTGCCGGGTATCTCTGTGTATCGGCACAGGCTGTGTCACGATGGGAGTGCGGAACAGCGTGCCCGGATATTTCCATGCTGCCGCAGATTGCCGGTTTTTTTGAAATAACCGTCGATGAACTGCTTAGTGTCAACGAGCAGGAAAAGCGCCGCGAGATCGATACGCTTGTAGCTGAAACCTCATCACAGATTGATCATAACATCACGGAAGAACCCATCCGTCGTCTGCGAGATGGCTTGAACAGATATCCGAACAATGACCGCCTGCTCTGCACGCTGATGTATGCATTGTATGCCGCAAGTGAGGATGCTGTATTTTGTGCGGCACATGATGCGGAAATTCTTTCGATTGCCGACCGGATTCTGACCTATTCCGAGGATCATCGGTGCCGTGATGAAGCACGCAGATTGTTGTTCCGGCATTACTGTGACACGGAAAGAAAATCGGAGGCACAGATCATTGCACAGGATATGCCGCTATGCGAGACCTGTCTTGAGGTAAATCTATATTGGGGTCTGGACGGTGAGGAACGTCTTTCCCATTTGAAGGATCGGATTTCCCGCGATATGCAGTATCTCACATGGGATATATGGGCGTATAGCGTTCATGCTGATCTCCCGCCGGAGGAAAAGCAGGAACTGGAGCAGCTGTATCAAAAGATTGAAATGATGGTAAACGAAAAATTCGCATAAACTGTTGACAAATCTCCGTGCGGATGGTACAATGAAACCAACAATATTTGCATACAGAAAGGAAGATGTTTATGCAATACAGAATCGGTTACATTGGCTTCGGCGGCATGGCATCGGGTTATCACTATGACACGGCGATGCGCGAGGATGTCCCGTTTATTCCCACGGCGGTCTTTGACCTGCGTGAATCCCAGCGGAATCTGGCAAAGGAGCGCGGACTGGCGGCGTTTGACAATCTGCAGGATTTCTTGGATTCCCGTCTGTTTGACTTTGTTCTGGTCGCAACGCCGAACCAGTATCACTGTCCGATGGTCTGCGCGGCGCTCGATGCATGCTATCACGCCATGAGCGAAAAGCCCGTTGCAATGTCCTCGGCAGAAGTGGAGCAGATGATCGCACACTCCAAAGCTGCAGGCAAGATGTTCACCGTTCACCATAATCGCCGCTGGGACAGAGACTATCTGATCCTGCGTGAAGCACTGGATTCCGGCAAGATCGGACGAGTCCATTCCTTTGAAAACCGTATTCATTCCAAGGATGGCAACGGTCAGATGTTTGGCTGGCGCAACTATTCCGATCACGGCGGCGGTATGCTGCTCGACTGGGGTATTCATATGCTCGACCAGACGCTGGATCTGATCCGCGAGCCTGTCAAGTCCGTCTTTGCCGATGTCCGTCCGATCCGTTCCGAGGTCGACGACTATGCAAAGCTGCTCATTCGTTTCGAGTCCGGCATTACCGCGCAGATGGAAGTTTCTACATTCTCGCCCATTCCCCTGCCCAAGTGGATGGCATTCGGTGATAAGGGTACAATCGTGGTCGATGACTGCTGCGGCGACCGTGGTATGATGCGCTATGTCGAGAATGCTCACGGCGATGCACGTTCGGATACCGTCTATCCCAACAGCTCGGTTGCCGAGCGCGGAAACGAAACTTACACCATTGACAAGTGGGTCGATCAGCCGCTGCCGCTGACGACACAGCCGCAGGACTGGGCTGCCCTTTACAAGAATGTCGGTGCAGCACTGGACGGCACGGAAGAGCTGCGGGTTACGCCCGAGAGTGTACTGCGTTGCTTCAAGGTCATTGAAGCGGCGTTTGCGTCGGCGAAGACCGGGATTTCGGTGGAGCTGTAAAAGAGAGCAGACGATTGCCATGGGAGCAGTAGGGACAGGCGTCCCCGACTGTCTCCAACCACAATGATATGATATAAAAAGAAGACTGCACATCAAAATGCAATCTTCTTTTTTTATATTCGTCTTTGATTGTGATCAATTCAGCGTCTTCTGTCCAAACGTCGAATCCATCATTGCCTCGATACACTCGTAAATAACGATATCGGGCTTTTCCTTCAGAATATCCTTGGTCGGGAAGTCGGTGCGCCAGGTACTGGTGACCTTGGAGAAGGAGTCGCGGATAAACGTGGACATTGCCATAAAGAACGAGTCGCGGATGATATAAAGGCTCGGTGCGTCAGCGGCATACTCGTTCGTGTATCCCATATTGAAGCAGGATTCCTGATAACCGTTTTCGGGATCGACATATGCGTGGACGAACTGACCGAACTCGCCGGACCAGTCATGCCATGCGACTTGGCCGATCTTGCCGTCGAGTTTCGTGTAGACGGGACCGGAATTTTCCAGCGTATCGTAGTAGCCGAGATAGTAGGCACAATCCTTGAAATGCGCATCAAAGTAGTCGATTTGGTATTCGTCCTTTTCGTGTTTGATGGCGTTCGGGAAGTCCTGCTTGATCGTATCCATGATCGTCTGGTATGCGATGAAGCCGCCGTGGTTGTTCCAGTGGGTATCGAGCGGGTAGTAGAGATCCACTGTGGGGTTGGCGTTCTTTTCCGCGATCAGCGCGTCACGCACGTCAATGCACTTTACGGTGGTGTTTTCACGCAGATAGTCGTAAACCTGATCGATGCGCTTCTGCTCACCCTCCTTCATGGAGGACATCATTTTTTCGGGATAAATGGTATTCTTGTTCGGCGCGATCATGAAATAGAAGGTGATGCCGTTTTCCTCACACCAGTCCGCGCGTCCCTGCATCTGTTTTGCAATGCGGCGGAGCATCGTGTCGGCATACAGGTCGGTGCCGAGATAGTTGTCGATGGAGTCGGTATAGAACAGCCAGCCGTCTTTGCCGACATACACATCGCGGGCGATCAGACCTTCGACGATCTCCGTAAACTTGACCTTGGGATTGTTGTAATCGGCATCCCAGTCGACCCAGTCATCGGTACGGCGGATCGGGATCGGCGTGACGGAACCGTCTCCTGCATGGATGTCTTCGGTGACGGAAACGCCTTCGGTGACAGCGGGGGCTTCGGTTTCAGTGTCGGTTACGGGTTCGGTTTCAGCGGCGGTTTCTGTGATTGTCTGTGTATCCGTGGTGCCTGCGCTGTCGCCGGTTCTTGCCTGTCCGTCATCGGCGGTACAGGAGACAGCGGACGCAAGCAGGAGCAGAGAAAGGAGCGCGGAAAGCATGCGCTTCGGATTGATCTTGGGCATGGGTGTAAATCCTCCGGTTCTGTTTGATAAATCACAAGTTTCTATATTCTGTTAATTTCAGATAGTATACCATAAATTTCGATTTGTGTCAATCGGATTCGTGGAATTTGCGCACAGATCGTGGTGTTTTCCGTGAGGTTTGCGCTTGACAAGATACCCTGCGTGTGATACAATTAAAGAAAAAACGGAGGAAATGATCCCATGCTGACCGTACGTCCTTATCTTACCACAACCTCCGGCGCTGTGTCGGAGAAATACCTCAAAACCGCGCAGACGGTGTACGGAGACGTTACCGTTGTATCGGTCGATATCCATCATCGCGGACCGGAATCGCTGCATCCCGACCGTGCTGTCACACTTCGTTTGTCCGGCGATTTTGAGGATGCGCGCGGATATACTGCTATCTTTATGTATTCCGATTACTGGTCCCGCCCGCAGTTCGGCACCGACTTTTCGACTGTTTCCGACCGTACACAGGGACTGATCGTTGAAAAAACAGACGGCACCTATGCCGTTTTTCTGCCCATCTGCTCCGATGATTACAAATGCGATCTGTGCGGAGGTGAGAAGGGGCTGACGGCGGTTCTGTTCTCGTGGTATGACAAACTGCAGAACTGTGTCGCGCCCGCCTTCTGTTATGCCTGCGGCGGCGATCCGTTTGCCCTGATGGAACAGTGCGCCAAAGTCGGTCTTGAGATCATCGGACGCGGCGGAAAAGTGCGTGCGGAGCGTCGTTACCCCGAAATCTTTGAATACCTTGGCTGGTGTTCGTGGGATGCGATGCAGATCCGTGTCAATGAAAACGGTCTTCTTGAAAAGTGCAAAGAATTTGCCGACAAGGGTATTCCCGTCCGCTGGTCGATTCTGGACGACATGTGGGCGGAGGTGCGCCCGTTCTGGGATGCGGAATACGAGACCTTCGGGGACATGTGCCAGCTGATGCATTCCTCGCCGCTCTATTCCTTTGAAGCCGATTCCCGCCGTTTCCCCGATGGCTTGAAGCATTGCATTGACAAAATGCACGACTTTGGCATGACTGTCGGTATGTGGCATCCGACGACCGGTTACTGGCGCGGTATTGATCCCGACAGCCCGCTGTTCACCGAGATCCGGGACCTTCTGATCCAGCGTCCCGACGGCAGATGGATTCCCTCACCCGCACCCGGATGCATGTATCAGTTCTTTCTGAAGTTCCATGATTTTCTCAAGCACTGCGGTGCGGACTTTGTCAAAATCGACTTCCAGAGCTGCATGAGAGCGCACTACCGCGGTCTGGAACCGATCGGAAACACTGCAAAAACGCTGTCGAATGCCATTGAAGCCTCGGTCGGGCTGCATTTTGACAATGCGCTGATCAACTGTATGGGTATGGCGAGCGAAAATATGTGGAACCGACAGAGCACCAACATCTCCCGCTGCTCCGACGATTTCAAGCCCGAGGACCGTGCATGGTTCAAAAAGCATATCCTGCAGTGTGCGTACAATTCGTTTGTTCAGGGACAGTTCCACACCTGCGACTGGGATATGTGGTGGACCGACGACGGTCAGGCTGTCAAGAATTCCGTTCTTCGCGCCATCTCGGGCGGTCCGATCTATGTTTCCGACCAGCTTGGACGTTCCAATGCCGACATTCTCCGTCCGCTGACTCTTGATGACGGCAGAATCCTGCGCTGTGACCGTCCTGCGATGCCTGCCAAAGCCGATCTGGCACGTGACCCCGAGTACAGCGGTGCCGCGTTCCTCGTCCAGAATACCTGTGCCGGCGGCAGATGCGGTGTCATTGCGGCGTTTGATCTGTCGGCAGAAGATGCCGCTGTGGATGGCGGATTTTCGCCGATGGACGTATGGGGACTTGCGTCGGCGGACGAATATGCCGTTTATGAATATTTTACCGGCGAATGGAAGATCATCGGTGCATCTGATGTGTATCGATTTACACTTGCAAATCAGGATGACTTCCGCCTGTATCTGCTGGTGCCGTATAAAAACAGAACTGCGGTGCTCGGTATCATTGACAAGATGATCGCGCCGCTAACGGTGACGCGTCTGACCGATGATCCTGTGGACTGTGAGACTGCCTGCGGCGGCAGATTTGCCTACATCCGTGACGGTGCGCTGATCATAACCGAAAAAGTATAACATGAAAACAGCCGACAGACAGGCGGAAAACCTGCTGTCGGCTGAAAATTTTCTGATATGTGTAACGTTAAACAAGAAAATAGGTGTATCGATAAACATCATTCGTGGATGCGGTAGATCACACGCAGGTGATGCTCGGATTTTTTGCCTGTTTTGTAATACGCATGATACTGTCCGGGCATCTGAACGTGGAACTGCGCAGGCTCTCCTTCGTTGAGGTCGACATCAAAGCGGTCACAAAGTGTCAGTCCTTCAAAACAGCCGTCATCGGGGGTGACGATCAGATGCTTTCCGTGACGCCAGACAGACAGTGAGAGCGGCGGAACATCACTTTCAATGGCGTGACAGTCGGCAGGCTTGGACAATATATGCAGCGGATACGTGATCTCCACGGGATGGTCGGCGCGAATCTCATCCTCGATGATGACCGTGTGACCGTCTGCGACACGGAAGGTACGTACCCACTTTTCCAGCATCGGATAGGAATCTGTCATGTCAAGGACGGCGATGCGCTGTCCGGATGCGGGTTCGATGCCGCAGGAGACGATTTTTGCGGTGTGGCGGAAGTTGGAAAAATCCTGTCCGATGCCGTCAACGAGAATAGCGTTATGTGCCTTCGTTGTGTTCAGCCACTGCATATGGTGCTTTGTTCCGTATGCGCGTCCGAAATAACCCGACGGACAGATCAGCGCGATGCCGCCGGAGAACAGTGCAAAGGACCCATTGTCGGGCTGACGGTGACTGCCGGGACCGAACTTGGATGCGCGTGCCATCAGGTGCAGATCTCCTGCCGCATAACGGCGGTTGCTGTGCAGAGAGACAAAACCTGCATCGGGGAAGGCATCGGCATCGGTCGGCTGGGCGGTAAAACCGTCGCGGCGGACGAGTGCTTCGGTCGGCAGGAAGATATCAAGCAGATGGAGGGAGAACAGATTCTGTCGGGACAGCTGCTTGTCGTAACGGCGTGCGTCATCGAGATCTGCGACGTCGGCATAGACACGGAACGGATTCTGTGCAAAGAAACCGGGCCACTCCGGTGACTCCGGATAACACCAGTAGCCGTCGCCGAACGGATGCAGTTCGTGATCGGGCAGTGCAAAATGCAGAAGATACCGCGCAAAATTGCGGTAGAACGGGCGGTCAAAGAACGACTTTCCGGAGAAACGTGCTACGGCAGAGAAGAACGGCAGATACCATTTTGTGTAGCTGGTCGCGTAGAAGGTTCCTTCTGCCCAGCCGCCGTCGGGTGTGCCGAAGAACGGGAACATGCCGCCGAAGACTGTCAGTGCATATGTCAGCCAGCGCCGGAGCATTTCATGGTCGATATTCGGTTCTCCCCACAGCGCGAGTGCAGCTTCACCGAGGTACGCCGGCAGTCTGCCTGCATGGGAATTTCCGGGATTTTTCATGTAATCGAGCTTGACCAGGCGTTCCTCGCACTGACTTGCATAAGCGATTACCGTACCTGCGGCATAAGCACGTTCCTTTGCGTCCATCAGCGGTGCGAGCATATCAAAGACGGCGGGGAAGCACCGTGCACAGGAGAGTCCGACCTCATCTCCCCACGGACCGCAGAGGGAACAGGGACCGAGCGGATTCCAGTCGCAGATGTGCAGAAAGAGCTTCTTCGCAAACGCACCTGCATTTTTGTCATCAAGTAGATAATAACCGAGCGCACATGCGACGAGATTGCGGTCGCAGAAGTCGCGGAAACGTCCGAAGTATTCGCGGTACGGAAGTGCGTTTTCATCGGTATGATACAGCGGACGCGCAGGAAGACCGTCTTTGTATGCCTGTGCCACGTTGCGGCGAAGGGTATCAAGGGCATCGGCGCGGGATTCTTTCAGGGCGTCGAGATCGGACGGCGCAAAGAGATGGCGCGGATGTTCGGCGGGAATCCCGCTTACCACTTCATCGACGGTCGGACGCCAGAACGGAATGGCGTTTTCGGCGACGGTGAAGGATTCCCATTGACGAACGGCATTACCTGCCGTGATTTGCCAACGGTAGTCGCCCGCAGCAAAGAGGACATCGGGGACAAACGTGTTTCCGTATACCGTTTCGGACAAAAACGGTGTTCCGTCGGCATATTCTACAGTGACTGTGTAGGGAACGGTATGGTCGGTATCCTCGGGAAGCGGCAGCCAGACAAAAGCAGGAGGGTTTTCGTATACTGTCACACCGTTTGTGGGATACGGGAAAACCTGCCAATGATTTTGACGTTCCTGTGCAAATTCATGTGTATCGTTGAACACGCCGCTTTGTGTAACGTTTAACATTTTGGCTTACTCCTTTTCGTTTTTCTCGGAGAACCAGATATATTTTCCTGTTTCGGGATCAATCTTGCCGACCTGCTTTGCGGGAATTCCTGCCATGATCGCATAATCGGGCGTGGAACGGGTCACGACAGCGCCGGCGCAGACGAGGTTGGCACGTCCGATGCGCACGCCTGCCGTGACGGTGACATTGCTTGCCAGCCACGAACCCCAGCCGATGACGATGGAGTTGTCGTAATCGCCGTTGGTGCGTGCAGAGAAGTAGCCGGTTGCGGGATCGAACTTGTGGTTGCCGGCGGCAATCGAGCAATGCGGACCGATCAGAACATGATCTTCGACGGTTACATCGCCGTTGATATAGACGTACAGACCGACGAAAATATCCTCACCGAACTTCTCCCGCATATCGGGAACACGGATGATGGCACCGGGCGCAACGAGGATGTTTTTGCCGCCCAGTCCCAGCATTTCCGCACGGCGAATGTCATCGGGACCGTTGTCCGACATTGAAGTCAGGCGAACATATGCCGCATATTCTTCATCCGAAAATTGCATGTTTTTTAAGTCTTCCATTGTGATGGTCTCCTTATCGGTATGAAAAAGGGACGAATCGGAATCGGACCCGCCGACACAACTTGGTTCAGCGGGCGAATCGTGATTCGCCCCTACATCATGAATGTGGATAGAATGATCAATTACAGGGATGCGCGGTCAACGGGGTAAAGGATCTTGAGCTGATTCAGCTTGGACTGGTATGCAGCCTGCTGCTTGTCCTGCATCAGCTTTTCCTTCAGCTGTGCCTTGACAGCATCGAAGGGCATTTCGGTTTCCTCACCCTTGGAGTTGAGGCGGATGAGGTGGTAGCCAAACTGCGTCTTGACAGGACCTGCGGTCTGACCGACTTCCATTGTGAAGCATGCTTCGTCAAATTCGGGAACCATCTGACCGCGTCCGAAGTCACCGAGATTACCGCCTTCCTTGCCGGAGGGACAGGTGGAGAATTCCTTTGCAGCATCTTCGAAGGTCATTTCGCCTGCTTTGATCTTTGCAAGGATTTCGGCTGCCTTTTCTTCGGAATCGACGAGAATGTGGCTTGCGTTGACGGTTGCGCCCTGAACGAACTGTGCCTTGTTTTCGTTATAATACGCTTCGACGTCTGCATCGTTGACACGAACATCGCGGATTGCCTTTTCTACTGCATAGTTTGCAAGAAGGTCTTCCTTGACGCGTGCCAGCTCTGCCTTGAATTCAGCATCGCGCTCGTAGAGATTGCGGGTTGCATCGAGAACGAGCAGTGCCTTGTTGATCAGCTGTTCGAGCACCATCGCTCTGCCCTGCGGATTCTGATATGCCTGACCGCGCTGACCGAGCTGCATGATGAATGCATCGACATCTGCTTCTGTGATGGTCTTTGTGCCGACCGTGGCGAGAACTTTTGCTTCCATGATAATACTCCTTTGGGGGTTGAAATAAATAAGAATATCTAATTATACCATGTTTTTGCAGGTATTGCAACCTCTTTTTGAAAAATTTTTCACTGTGTGGAAAAATCGGAAAAGCGGTTGATTTTTCGGGGGAAATGTGGTATGCTATTTCTATCATTTAATAAATGGAGGATTTATCCATGTATTTACAGAACTGTTATCCTACCCCGAAATTTCTTCGGGAAAATGATGAATCCGGTTATCGCTTCGGCGCGGTGGAAACATTCCTGCTCTCCCGACCGATCGGAGAGAATGTCGGTCGGCGCATGCGTGCGTTGTGGCATCGTTTTACCTGTACAGCGGGTGTGGCAGAGCTTGCGGTTCCCTATGTTCTGCGTCCTGAAACAGACGGCGCGATTACAATGACAATCGGTGAAGAACCGCCCGCTATTGCGCTTTCGGATGGTGACCGCTATGCCATCCGTGCGGACCGCGGCGGTGTGACATTGTGTGCCGTGCATGAAAAAGCACTGATGGAAGGCTTTTCAACGCTTGTCCAGATGATTGTGCCCGAAAATTTAAACGAAGGTGCAGAAGTGTTTTTCATTGCCGATACGGAGATTCATGACGCGCCTGCCATCGGTTTCCGCTCACTTCACCTGTGTATCTTCCCGGATTCCGCACTCTCTACGATCGAAAAGGCGATTCACATGGCGGGATTTCTGAAGTTTACGCACGTGGTGCTCGAATTCTGGGGTATCTATCCGTATGAATGTCTGCCGAAACTGGCATGGAAGGATCGCACATTCACAAAGGCGCAGATTGCGTCTCTCGTGGATGCTGCACACAGCTGGGGAATGGAGGTCATTCCGATGATCAACCATTTCGGTCATGCGTCATCCTCCCGTGTTGCGATGGGACGTCATTCGCTGTTGAACAACGACTTGCGGTACTCGCTGCTGTTTGAGCCGGACGGCTGGACTTGGTGCCTGTCAAACCCCGATACGAAAAAGCTGCTTTCCGAAATGCGCGGAGAACTCTATGATCTGTGCGGTGACGGCAGTTATTTTCATCTCGGATTTGACGAGGCCTATTCGTTTGCGACCTGTCCGAAATGCCGGCGTCGTGTTCCCTACGAGCTGCTTGCGGAATACATCAACGAACTGACCGAGGATATCTGCGCCCACGGCCGCCGTCCGATCATCTGGCACGACGAACTGGTTTCGCCGTCTGATTTCACGGGCGCTGAGGTGATGCCGGTTGCAAACGGTCAGAATCACAATACCTCCCCGGCACTTGATCTGCTGGATCGCCGTATCATCATTGCCGACTGGGAATACCATTATAAGCAGGAAAAAAATGCTTCCACACCGTATTTTATGGAGCACGGGTTTGACACGATTGTCTGTCCGTGGGACGAGCATGAAAATATCCGCTCGCTGTCCGCCGATGCAAAACGGCTTGGCGCGATGGGCGTGATGGTTACAACGTGGCATCATCTGCCCGGTTTTATGCCGCGCTTCCCATATGCGGCAAACTGTCTGTGGCAAAACGAAGTATCGCCTGCCAACTGTCCTCTCACGGAGGCGGCAGCGCTTTTGCGGCGGGTTTATGATACCGAGGGTGATTACGCATCCTCCGGCTGGAATCGATTTGAAGTTGAACAGTAAGAAAGGAATCACATCATGAAATTTTTGACAGTAACCCCCAAAGAACTTTTTTCATCCTGTAAGCAGATGGGGCGCATTACACTTGCCGATGACGGAATTCTCTGTGACTGGAGCGCTTCGGGCTTTTCCGTCAATGTCCGTGCAAACGGTGCTGTGCTTGATTTTGCACCGTATCATGCCGATCAGCCTGTGTATATTGCGGTCTGTGTGGACGGTTTGAAGCAGATTCATGCGCTGTCGGACTGTGTGACACGCGTTGTTGTTCCGATGGTGTATGGTGCACATACCGTGACGGTTCTGCGTTTGTCCGAGGGCGCATCTCCTCTGTACTGCACGTCTCTGCGGCTGTCATCTCCGTTTGGCGGCGAAGCACCTGCGCTTCTTACACCGCCCGAAAAGAAGTCCCGCCGTGTGGTTTTCTTCGGTGACTCGATCACCTGCGGATTCGGAAATACGGGTGAGACAACCTCTCCGTATCTGACCTCCGAGCAGGACCCGACCGAAGCGTATGCATGGAAGTGTGCCGAACTTTTGGATGCCGATGCAGAACTGGTATCGATCTCCGGTCAGGGTATTGTGCGTAACTGCAACGGCGCTATCGATACCCCGATCCCGACGTTCTTTGGTTGGCAGTCCCGCCATCTGCGTACACCGCATGATTTTTCCTGTGATGTCGATTTCGTAGTCATCAATGCCGGAACCAACGACAACGGCGGCGGTGTGACGGACGAGGAATTTCACGACGGCGCAAAGGCATTTCTGCTCGATCTGCGTGCACATTATCCGACTGCAAAAATTGTGTGGTACTACGGTCTGATGGGACTGCGTTATGATGCGGTTCTGCGCGCACTGGAAGAAGAATTGTCCGAAACGGCGTCTTCGTTTACCTATCTTCCCGTCAGACAAATCACATATGACGCCGGTGAGATTGGTGCGGTATGGCATCCGTCCGTTGAAGGGGATGTCCGCGGTGCTGCAGAGCTTGCGGCGGCACTGTATCGGATGATGTGATTGCCGCGGCGTTTTCTCAACTTCTTCTTTGAAAAATTTTTCTGAAGCTGCCTAACCTTTCCGATTTTTCCCGACTGTATGGGTGAGAGGGAAAAAGCCCCCTCGCCCGGGCAAAAACGACACAAGGAATGAACACCATGAAACAGTCAGAATTGCTGAACCTCATCGACCGCGCATTACTGGAAAAACTATACGGATTCTGCTATCGCCGCACCTCCGATCACTATGAATCGGACGAGTTGTGCTCGGACATTCTGCATGCCTATGTCACAGCGGTGTCACGCGGCGGTGCGATTGCCGATCCCACGGCGTTTTTGTGGAAGATTGCGCACAATGTCTATGCCGATTTTTCCGAGGGGCGACGGAAACGTGCGGAAACCGAGGCGATGCTCGATCCCGATATCACGCCCGACGACATCCCGTGCGAGGATGACGAGGAAATCATGGAGATCCGCAATGAACGTCTGACGGCGATTTATCGGCAGATCGCATTTTTAGGACGTGCGTATCGCGATGTGATGATCGCGTTTTATCTGGAGGGGATTCCCATCGCGGAAATTGCGCGGCGGGAAAACACTTCTGTCGGCGCGATCAGGCAAAGACTGTTTTCGGCAAGAGAAAAAATCAAAGGAGAGGTCACGAATATGACAACCACGAATGAAAACGCAATGAAATTACAACAGATGAACTGGAATGTCTGGGGCACGGGTAATCCATCCACAGGTCAGGCGGCGGCACACTGTCAGCGCCAGTTCTCCCAGCATCTCGTATGGCTGTGCAGAAAGCAGGCGAGAACAGCCAAAGAACTGTCCGAGCTGCTTTGTGTACCGATGGGTTATGTTGAAGAAGAACTCGGCATCCAGTGCTTTGGTGAAAGCGGTTACGGTATGCTGCGCAAGACGGAGGACGGCAAGTATATTTCCAACGTCATCATGTTTGACCGTGCGGAGATTGCGGCGGCACAGAAGATTTATCTTGATCGCATTCCCGCACTGTGTGATGTGATTGTCCGCTTTGCAGAGGCACATCTGGACGAATATATGTCCTATCCGTATCTCAACAAGACTGTGGATAAAAATCTTGTGCTGTGGCGGCATGTCAAGCATTATTCTGGTATGGTTGACTGGGAGGTCGAGAATGCACTGCGCGGCGTATTTGCTGACATAACGGAAACCTCCGACCGCCCGTATTCGCAGTTCATCTATGAGGATGATCCGAACGCACGATACTGGGGCGGCGGAGCTGATGGCATCGGCGGCGCGGACATCGCAGGTTATAAGAGACTGCAGATTGCAAATCTTTACAACTCGACATTACAGCCGCATTTCCGTTGCGGTCACAACATTTCCGATGATCCTGTGCTGCTGCTTGCAATTCATGCATTGGAAGGTATTTCGATGGAAACACTGACCGAAGCAGAAAAAGAACACGCGGCAAAGGCGATTCAATGCGGATATCTTTACCGCGACGGCGATATGCTGTATACCAAGTTCCTCTGTGAGCCGATGGGAGAAAGCATGACCGGAAATACAACCAACGTCGATCATAGACCTTTGACTGCTGACATTGTACCGATCTGCCGTGAGATTGCGGAGGAACTGTCTGTTCTTCTGCGTAAAATTCTGCCGGCGCACCTGCTTGGCGAATATCGTTTTGCCAATATACTTGCAGGCATCCCGCTGGACGATTCTCTCATCGAAACGCTGATTGCCAAGGGTCTTCTGACTGCACCCGAGAACGGTGTCGGTGCTGAGGGCATGTGGATGCAGATTGAGAAATAACCGATTCTTTATATGCATCATTTGATAAACAACAACCGCACCCGACAGATTTATGTGTCTGTTGGGTGCGGTTTCATCTTTATTTGATATCAGTGTGTAACTTCGATGCGGTATCGTTCGATGCGACATCCGTTTTCATCGCGCAGGACAGCAATGGAGGTACCGTCGGCAAAGGTGACACGCTGTTCCGCGTGGGTATTGACCACCGAAACAATGTCGTCTGCCGTGCCGTTCTGTGCGGTAATCGCATAGGCATAACTGTCGTGGACGGTATGATCGATATAACATAGGAAAACACAGCCGGTGACCTCATTCTGTGACTGGGCAGGGCTGTTGCGGCTCCATGCACCGCGGACGGTCTTTGCTTCTGCCGTCATCGGCGCATCACAGAGATTGTGATACCGCATACCGCCGTTTACAGTGCTTTCTCCACGAAGAACGGGACGTGCATCAAACGGTTCTCCCGGGCAAAATGCCTGATCGACGGTAGTGTACAGCGGCTCGGGACCGGACAGACCGCATCCGAGACATACCATGCCGCCGGAATACGCAAAATAGGCTTTTTCGCCCGCAATACCGTCATGCTCAACGCGCATATACAGCACACCGTATCCGTCTTCCGCATAACCGCCGCAGTCGTCGTTGGTTCCTGCCTCCGACTTCCAGTCACCGACGGAATGCTCCCAAAGGACAGTGTCGTCCCATGCGGGTGCGGTTGTGCCGGGAATTTTTGCGTAGTCGGTCAGCGGATTGAGCTCCGGATATTCTTCACCCGTTGCCATGATCGTCATGACGCCGCCGTAGTTGAGATTATAACCGAGTCTGTTTTCGGCAAGACCCCATTCGGTGCCTTTGTAGATGGTATGGTATCCCTTGACCGAAATGTGGAAGTCCGGCGTTTTGTGGACGAGAAAATAAGAATTCGGGAAATATTTGACTGCGCGGAACGTATCCTCGCCGCCCAAAAGCGATGTGCGGTATGCCGCCAGCTCGTCTTTGCGCCGACATTCCGCGGTGTGCAGAAGATAATCTGCCGCCTGTGCAAAGGCCGAGGATGACAGCGCGCCCGGACGAGCAATTTCGCGTCCGACCGTCTGATAGTCAACAGCACATCCGCGCATCATGTACCGCTGACCGTCCAATACAAAGTCTTCAAACAACGCGATTTTCTCTGCGGGAATGGCAAACGGCGTGTCGGAAAGCATGGAAATCAGATGTGCCGTTTCATAGGTAAAGGAGCGTCCGTAGCCGCAGGAATAGAGAATCTGCCCGTGCTGATAAAATGACATATCCGGCTTGATGCCTTCGTCGTGCGGATGATTGGGAATGTGAATCTCGCGGCAGAGTCGGTCAACGGCACAGCGCAGAAGGGCTTCGTCGCCGATGATCAGCGCGTGATAGACCGTGTTGCGGATACCCCAGGAGAGGTTGGCGCCGGTCCAGTCGAGAATGGCAGGTGCGCCCGCAATGGAACCGCGGCGGATCAGCTCCGCAGAACGGTCAATGAGATCCTTGGGCAGGTGATCGAGCAGGACAATGACGACCGCAGCCAGATTGCTGACCATGCCGATCTGATTGAACCACCAGTTGGGATTGCGGAAATCGTGGTCGAGCCAATAGCGGAGTGCGCCGCGCATATCATCCATCAGCGCCTCGTCGGCAAAGGATGCCTCGCCGTGCTTCATCAGCTTTGACTGCATACGCCGCAGATGGTCAAGGGCATCCCAGATGGCGGGACTTTGTCCTGCGTAGTCGATGTCGGAAAAGAAGACATATCCGTTTTCGCGGACAAGGGCTTCCTCCCAGATGTCACAGTTGGTCGTGGTTGTTGTGTGAATCGGTGTGTGCAGGAAATGATGGCGGATGCGGGATGTGATGCGTTCCATAGACTGCCTCCCTGTTGATTCTTTTTTTGCGGTTATCCGTGGTCTGCCAAAAGAACCTCGGCATTGGTACCGTAATAGATATCGTCTTTTCCCGAGATCATCTTGCAGAACTGCTCGAAGCGGTTCCATTCGTTGCGGATATCAAACTCGTATGCATGACCCCAGATATAGAAAATCTTCGGGGTATCAGGCTTGAGCGCGATGAATTCCTCGCCGAGACGGAATAATTCGTCCCACTCCACATGATGATATACGGTCGGATTGAAGATGATCAGATCGGACTGCAGATCAAAATTATGTGTGGATGTGGTCGTGCGGGCATACCTGATGCCGGTGTTGTTTCTGATCAGATCGGCGACGTGTTCGTTCATGACGTGCGTGCCGCCGGGATACGCCATACCGACGACCTCATAGCCTGCGATCTCGGACAGCGCACGGCGGTCTTCCTCAACCTGACGGATGACTTCTTCATCGGATACCATCGACAGACCCGGATGCGTCAGTGTATGTGCCGCAATCTCGTGACCCTCGTAAATTTTGCGGATCTCCTCGTGGCGCGGCTTGCAATGGGCGACGGAAACGTCCTCGCGCAGCAGTATACCCGCCTGTCCGAGCAGACCGGAGTTGATGTTGAACGTGCATTTGAGATTGTAGCGGTTGAAGATTTCGATCAGACGCTGATCTTGCGTCACGCCGTCGTCATAGCTGAACGTGACGGCTTTCATTTTTCCGTGGAACATGGTAATTTCTCCTTTGTATCAGATTGATGTGGTTTGATATGCCAAAAGCGCAGGAATAGTCCTGCCGCAAGTAAAAGACCGCCGAGAATATACGTCGGCCAGAACAGATAAGACCAGAGAATCAGAAACTCTCCATACGTCAGATAACTGACGCGGAAAATCGGCAGACCGAGGATGAGTGCGGCAAGAAACGGAACGGTGCCGAGTCCGATGAGCACATAAGCAATGATGCGGCGTTTCATTTAACGGTATTCAAAGTAATAAAGGGTACGGTGTTCGTCGCGCAGGGTCGATGCTCTGCCGTGACCGGGGTAAATGGAAATTTCGCCGTCCATTTCAAACAGGCGGTGCAGGGAATGACCGAGGATGGATTTGTCGCCGTATTTGAAATCAAACCGACCGAAGCCGCCGTCTGCAAACAGCGTATCACCCGTCAGCATCCGTTTTTCCGCTTCATTGTACAGACAGATACAGCCGGGGGTATGACCGGGGGTGTGAATGACACGCCAGACCGCATTCCCGAGCGTGACCGTATCGCCGTCGGCAAGCGTTTTGTCGGGCATGGGGTAGACGGTCGGTGCGCCGATCAGGGCAGAGACGTTTGCCTGCGGATCGGAGAGGATCATGGTTTCCTTTTCGTGGCAGTACAGCGGAACACCCGGGAACAATGCGGGGTAATCCGCCGCAAAATACGCATGGTCATAATGTCCGTGCGAGAGGATCAGGTACTTCACTTGAATACCGCGTTCTTCTGCATAGGCGCGGACGGTCTGCGGCGGAACGGCAAGATCAAGGATAAAGCCCTCTTTGGTTTCATCATCCCATACAAGGTAGGTGTTGGCTCCGACGGTATTGTCGGTAAAGCGGTGAAGCATGGTTGTGCTCCTTTCGTGGAATTTGATATCTATATTATACGCCGCATGGAAAGAAAAGTCAAGAATTGCGGAAAAATTTGGGGAGGACTCTTGTAATTGCCGCCATTCTTTGATATAATGAAATCAATGAAATATTTTCGGAGGATTTACCATGAATATTCTGTTTATCGGCAACAGCTACACCTATTTCAGCGATCTGCCTGCAGTTTTTGCCGCACTTGCAAACGAAAATGGCAAGGATGTGACCGCCATCAGCGTTACGCGCGGCGGACGGAAATTGAATCAGTTCATGAACACAGAGGACGACTGTACCAAAGAGCTTGACAATGTTCTTGCGAACAATCCGCCGTTTGATGCGGTTTTTCTGCAGGAGCAGAGCATGCTTCCGTACCGCGATTATGATGCATTCCTTGGCGGTGCAAAACATGTCGCGGAAACGGTTCGTGCGGCGGGTGCAAAACGGATTTGCTTCTACGTCACATGGGGACGCAAGGCGGGTTGTCCCGATCTTGATGAGGTAGGCTGGACGCATGATACCATGACTTTGGGTCTGTCCGATGCGTATACACGTGCGGCGGAAGTACTGGGAGCAGAATGTGCCTATGTCGGTGCGGCATTCCATGAAATTGTTGTCTCTCATCCTGAAATTGAGCTATATGATCCCGACGGCTCGCATCCGTCCTATGTCGGAACATGCCTTGCGGCAATGGTGATGTACAAAACTGTGTTCGGAGAGGTGGCTGCAAAAGCGGAATCGTTGAAGCTGGATACGACGACGCTTTCGGTGTTTGGAAAGGCAATGGGCTGATATCGACTCAACCGGGCGGAGAGTTTGGTTGCCGACGCAGGTATTGAAATTTGCAGATTGCGGGCGATGCTTTGATTTTGTAAGCGGTGCTTTCCTCGGACTGTCAGAAAATGTGATGGACAATGCGTGCAATGTATGGTATCATAATGTCAGAGAACAGGCCTGATCTCCAGTTTTTTGATAAAGGAGAAGTACATTATGAAATCAATCGGAGAAACCATACGGAATCTGCGCCGTGAGCGCGATATCACGCAGGAATCCCTTGCCTCCATGCTTGGTGTGACTTCCCAGTCTGTCAGCCAATGGGAAAACGGCAGAACACTGCCCGATATTTCGCTTCTTGCGCCGCTTGCACACATTTTTGATGTTTCCGCTGACGTGATTCTCGGCATTGATATTGATTCCAAACAGACTCAAATCGATGCACTGTACGAGGAAGCGTATGCTGTCGCGGCATCGGGTGAGCATGTCCGTGCGATTGCACTTGCGGATGCGGCACTGACCAAATTTCCGTCATCGTACAAGTTGATGGATTTCTATGCAAATGAAATCTGGCTGTACAATGACCAATGTGACGAAGCGGTCATAGAAATGCAGAAAGAGCGTGCTCTTTCGTATCTGGAACGCATCATCGGTGAATGTACGGATTATGAAATCCGCAACAACAGTCTGATTATGGCGTGTTTATGGTATCATGATCTCGGACGGAATGTCGATGCCGAACGGATTGCTGCGACACAAGAGGGCATTCATTTCACATATGGCGAGCTGATGGGTAAGATCACACGCGGTCGCCGTCAGTTTGAATATCTGCGCGATGAAACGGTGGGGCAGTTTTCCTGTTCTATGGTCTATCTGATGGATGCACTGCTTGCATCTGAGGATGATGACGGAACGCCCATGTATTCAGATACCGAAAAGCTGGCAATGAATGAAATGCGGCTTGCCATGTTTGATTTGATGTTTCCCGACGGTGACTATTTGTTCCACGCACAGTTTGCTGCAGAAGCACACCGTCAGACGGCGATTTTATATGCAAAACAGGATAACCGTGAACAAACAATTTCGCATCTTGCCAAAGCCGCCGATTTTGCCATGCAGTTTGACCGCACCGAGGAGGATGATGCGCATACCTCACCTGCGGCAAAGGGAATGATTGCCGGCGGTGTCTGGCTGCATGACGGTCACAATTATGCGCATGGGCTTTTAATGCGACTCAAAGAGGAACCGACATTGACTGCACTTGCCGATGATGCGGCATTTACAGGAATTCTTGAAATGCTCGAAAAATACGCAAAATAAACCAATGGCGATCTTCACGGCACGAAATTTCGTACACAGCGAAGATCGCCATACTTTGAATTATGAGAAAAATAAGGGATCGGTGTATTTGTGTTACACCGATCCTTTTGCGTCATGTACAAGTGCTGCTGAAAGCAACACATGATCTCAACAGAAATTATCTGCGCTTCTTGGAGAAGACAACTGCTGCGGAAGCTGCTGCGAGAGCTGCTGCAGCAACGATACCTGCGTCAGCGGTAGCGGGAGCATCGGCAGCGGGGGCGTCAGCAGCATCATCAGCGGGAGCTTCTGCTTCGGGAGCATCCGGGATAACCGTCGGCTGACCGTTGACAGAGGTGATGGTGTAAACGAAGTTATCGGTTGCAGTTGCATCAACCTGAGAACCGGAGATAACGAGGTAAGCCTTACCGTCGGGAGAGATATCGGTCAGGTCAAAGTCACCGCCGCAGATAACGTCATTGACAACCAGCTGATAGGTGTTGTCGTCTGCTTCGAGGATTTCAACGACGAGCTGTTCGCCCTGTGCGAGAGCGAATGCTTCGTCATCGGTGTTGGCGATCAGCGTGAAGCTGTCGGGACCGAATGCCTGAAACTGAGGAGTAGCAAAACGGATCAGGTTGACGATACCGGGGTTATCGCCGAAGTTATCGCCTGCATAGAACAGTTCGGGCTTGGTGAGGAAGTCGACGGAGAACCAGCAGTCCTGGTTGCCTTCCGGGAACTTGTCGAGGGTGATTTCAACGCGTGCGCCGTCCAGTTCGATCGGAACGAGGTAAGCTGCACCGCCCCAGTTTTCACCGGTCTGGTAGTAACCGCCGTGGGAAACCTGAATACCTGCATCGGTTTCGGTGATGGTAACAGGATATTCGCCGTCTTCGGAACCGTTGGAGATGAAGCCGGGACCTGCGACCCAGTTTTCAGAGCCTGCAGCCAGTGCGGGAATTGCGGTCATTGCAGTCAGCATGAGTGCTGTTGCAGCGGAAAAGAGAACCTTTTTCATTGTTGTAATGTCCTTTCTTGTAAATAAATAGATGGATACCAAAACGATATCTTTCTTCATTATTATAGCACATTGTAAACTTGCAAAAATGTATAAAATGTAAATTTTGTTCGTTGTCGGCGGAAGCAGCGTTACAGAAACGGCGTTACTCCATCCTCAAGGAAAATATCGGTACGAACGGTTTCATACCACGCGCTTGTCGGATCGTCAAAGGTCAGACCCAGCTCCCGTTCCGCACCGCGCATCAGATACTCGGGGTTGAGGAAATTTGCGTTGTCGGCGCACAACATGCAATGCAGGGTCATGATGCCGGTTTCAGCATTATAATCCGTCTTTGCGGACTTGATAAACGGTGTGATATCAGTATCACGGTCGCCCGCCTTGGATTTCTTGGTCAGAATCAAAGGCTTTGAAAACAGTGCGTCGAGCGCGGATGCCATATCGGTGCTGTTTTTCGGATGGGTGATGCGGATATCGTAGGATGCGTAACCGATGTCGGTCATCTTATGCACGGGCGGTGCGGCGTAGAACAGCTGAAGGGTGTCGGGCATACACGGATTGAGCGCATCGACGATCTGTGACGGGGTGACAGGTGCTGTCATTTTGATGTCCGCAAATTCACACTCGGACTGGATGCCGATGGACAGGGGCGTGGAGAAGACCATCTTCGGGTGCGGATTGAAGCCCTCGGAGAACCAGATGGGCAGACCCGAGCGGACAAATGCACGCTTCATGAATCTTTGCAGGTCAAGATGCGAGATGAACTGCATATCGCCGACCTTATAAAAGCCGATGCGTGCCGTCAGCGTTTTGCTCTGCGGATGAATGTCATCCATGACAAAGTCCCATGCGACGGGGAGCGCTCTCTTTACATCTGCTTGTGCTTGCAAAGCTCGCGATTGCACCATGTCTGCTCACCTCCCAGTTTATTTGCTCCGCATGCGGCACACGCCTCCATGCAGTTTTTCGTTGTTTTCGTTTCGTATGCTTTTGTGCGTTCCCGCAGTAAGAATGACTTATCAACGCCGCAGTCGATGATATCCCACGGAAGAATTTCATCAAGACCGAAGCCGCGCGTTGTATAGAAATCGGGGTCAACGCCGACAGCAGAGAAAATATCGATCCATGCGTCATAAGAGAAGAATTCTTCCCATGCATCAAAGCGGATGCCGCGGCGGTGTGCTTCGAGCAGTGCCGCACACAGCTTTCTGTCGCCGCGCGCGAAGACACCTTCAATGCGTCCGACCTGCGCGTCATGGTAGTTGTAGCGCACCTTGCGGTCGGTGATGACGTTCTTCAGATACTGCTGCTTTTCGTGCGTGACCTCCAGCGCATCCTGCTTTTCCCACTGGAATGCGGTAAAAGGTTTGGGAACAAACGCGGCAACCGACAGCGTGACCTGGACACCGCCTTTGTTCGGCTTGCCAATCTGCTTATCTTTGCGTTTGTTGACGTAGAACTCATGAATGACGTGCTCGGACAGCTCGAAAATGCCGTCGAGGTCTTCGTTTGTTTCTGTCGGATGACCGATCATGAAGTAAAGCTTGACCTGATTTTTGCCCGCCTCAAAGGCAACACGGCAGGCGTTCAGAATTTCTTCCTCGGTGACGTTTTTGTTGATGACATCGCGCAGACGCTGGGAACCGGCTTCGGGTGCAAAGGTCAGGGTACTGGTACGGACGGAGGAAATGCGATCCATCAGCTCTTTGGTAAATGTATCGGCGCGCAGAGACGGCAGAGCAAGGGATACGCGTGCGTCATTTGTCCAGTCAAGCAGCGATTCTGTCAGTTCCGGCAGTCTGGTATAGTCGCTGATGGACAGGGACGAGAGGGAAATTTCCTCATAACCTGTGTTTTCGTAAAGACATTTTGCCTGTTTTGCAAGGACATCAGGCGACTTTTCGCGGATCGGACGGTAGACCATACCCGCCTGACAGAAGCGGCATCCGCGCGGACATCCGCGATAGACCTCGAGCATGATGCGATCCTGTACCGTGTCGATGAACGGCATGAAGGTCTTTTCCGGGAAGTAGGATTTATCAAAATCTTTTATAATACGCTTGGTGATTCTGTCCGGGATATCGTCATACTTCTTGGTGACTGCGGCGATGGTACCGTCTTCATTGTAGGAAACAGAATAGAACGACGGGACATAGAAGCCGCCGAGCTTTGCCGCCGCGTGGAGGAAGTCCTCACGGGTGTAAGTGCCGTTTTCCCTCATTTCGATGTACAGACGGGACAGCTCGGGCAGGGCTTCTTCCCCTTCACCGATGGAGAAAATGTCAAAGAAATCGGCAAGCGGTTCAGGATTGTAGGTACAGCATCCGCCGCCGATGACGATCGGATCGTTTTCTGCGCGTTCAGCTGTTGTCAGCGGAATACCGCCGAGATCGAGCATGTAGAGGACGTTGGAATACGACAGTTCATAGCCGAGCGTGAAGGCGACAATGTCAAAGGACTTGATCGGGTCGCCGGATTCGAGTGCCCAGAGGGGAATATTATGTTTTCTCATTTCGGCTTCCATGTCCGTCCACGGTGCAAAACAGCGTTCGCACCAGACATCAGGCTGTGCGTTCAGTGCGCCGTAGAGCAGGCGGATGCCGAGGTTGGACATGCCGATCTCATACGTATCGGGGAAGCAGAATGCCCAGCGGCATTTGATATCTTGTTTGTCTTTAATCGTCTGTCCCCATTCGCCGCCGGTGTAACGCCCGGGCTTGGAGACGGATTTTAAGAGTTGGTCGATGTTCATGATGGATCCTTTCGGGATGGGATTTCTTATATTATACCATAAATGGAAGTATTTTTCAACGGTTCTGTGCCAATAAAACAGATTTGCAAATCTCCTCGGGTGTCATATTGCCGGAATCAAGCCGCAGCTCACCGGTATAGGGTGTCCGGCGGATTTTTTCTGCGATTTCAGCGGCAGCCTCGGTATCGCGGTATTCATTGCCGTTGTCGCGGGTGAGAATGCGGCGGGTACGTGTTTCGTCATCGCAGTCGAGTGTGAGAATCCGCACATCGGCGATATCATGAAACGCATCTGCAAACGCGGGGATGCGTTCGTCCTCCAGATCGGAGACGATGACAGTTTCATATCCGTGTGCAAAGTAGTTTTTTGAGACGAGGATCAGGTTTTCCGTTGAGAGGGCGACCTCATCCTCATAGGAAATTTCCGTGTGCGGGTTCAGATTCCGGAATTCCGGGATCCAGCCGAACTCAAACCACGGACAGCAAATGGTTTTATGAAGTTCAGCGGCAAGGGACGTTTTTCCCGTTCCCGGTGCGCCGCGGAGGATGTATAAAGTAGGCATGATAAAGTTCCTCAATATGGCTTTTCCCGCTCGCCTTGCAGAAATGCATGGACGCGGAATTTTTCTTCTTCCTTTTCAATTGGTGTCGGCTGCCACAGCTCACCGTAGCAGTAGCACGGGGTGATTGTATCGGAAACTCCCGTCAGTTTGTGATCGGTAATGTCCAGCGTCAAGGTGTAAACCATCGTGCGGTTTTCGCAGGTATGACTGCCGCCGAACAGGAAGTTGCCAAGGGAATAAACAATCGTTTTTCCGTTGTACTCCTCGATCGGCTGCAGCACATGCGGATGATTGCCGAGC
>JAFYTT010000064.1 GCA_017558715.1 Clostridia bacterium
ACCATGTCAAAACCCGTGGCAGCAATTGTCGGCCGTCCGAACGTCGGCAAAAGCACCCTGTTCAATAAACTGGCGGGTACGCGTGTGTCCATCGTCGAGGATATCCCCGGCGTGACCCGTGACCGCATCATTTATGAGATCGAATGGAACGGCCGCGCGCTGACGATCATCGATACCGGCGGTATTGAGCCGAAATCCGATGATATCCTGCTCTCCCAGATGAAGACGCAGGCGCAGGTCGCCATTGATATGGCAGACGTCATTCTGTTCATGGTTGACGGCAAACGCGGTCTTGCACCCGAGGATATTGACATCGCCATGATGCTCAAGCGCTCCGGCAAGCCGATCATTCCGCTCGTCAACAAAATCGATACCATCGGTGATCTTCCGATGGAATTCTATGAGTTCTATGAGCTCGGCTTTGATGAAGATCTGATTCCGCTGTCGTCTCTGCACGGTACCGGTTCCGGTGACCTGCTCGACCGCGTGCTGGAGCTTTCTCCGTCCGACGAGGAGGTCGAGGGCGATGAGGACTATATCAAGGTCGCCGTTATCGGCAAGCCCAACGTCGGCAAATCGTCCATCGTCAACCGTCTGACCGGTGAGGAACGCTGTATCGTCGCCGATATGGCAGGTACGACCCGCGATGCCATCGACACCAAGTTCGAAAACGAGTATGGCAAGTTCATCTTCATCGACACGGCAGGTATCCGCCGTCAGTCGAAGGTTGAGGACCGTCTCGAAAAGTTCTCCGTCCTCCGTGCCAAGATGGCGGTCGAGCGCGCAGACGTTTGTCTGATCATGATCGATGCTGAAGAAGGCATCACCGAGCAGGATGAAAAGATCGCCGGTCTTGCGCACGATGCAGGCAAGGCATCCATCATCGTCGTCAATAAGTGGGACGCGATTGAAAAGGACAACGCCACAACCAAGCAGTTTACCGAGAAAATCTATCAGTCGCTGGCGTATATGCAGTACGCGCCGTTGTCGTTTGTTTCCGCAAAGACGGGTCAGCGTACGGAAAAGCTCTTTGAGCAGATTGTTGCGGTCTACGGTCAGTCCGTCATGCGTATCTCCACCGGTATGCTCAACGATGTTCTCGCCGATGCAACCGCACGTGTGCAGCCGCCGTCCGACAAGGGCAAGCATCTGAAGATTTACTATTGGACTCAGCAGTCCGTCAAGCCGCCCACATTCGTTATCTTCTGCAACGATGCGGAGCTGTTCCATTTCTCGTATCAGCGATATCTGGAAAACCAGCTGCGCGGTGTCTTCGGCTTCCACGGCACACCCATTAAGTTCATCATCCGCCAAAAGGGTGATGAGTGATTGAGATTGGGTGTCACGACTGTTTCAAGGATTTCGTAGGGGAGGGGTCACCTCTCCCGCTATGAGTGAACAACGAATCATCACCGTCAAACAATGGCGGGAAGACATTCATGATTCGTGGATTCATCAGCCGAAATCATGATTGACGCCATAGATTGCGGGAGGGGCGACCCCTCCCCTACAAACAACGGGAAGCAATTGCCGCAGTTCCAAGGCTTCTGTCAATTGTTCATTCCTAATAACAAAAAAGGAAATTACAACCGTGTCTGAAATTTTAACCAAAGGACTCTTCGGTGTCCTGTTTCTTGATAATGCAGAAGCATCCTCCACAGGCATGCTTGCACTGTATGTCGCGCTGGCGTGTCTTCTGCCTGCCGTCATCGGCTATCTGCTCGGCTCGATCAATACCGCTGTGCTGATTTCCAAGACCTTTTACCGCGAGGATATCCGTACCAAGGGCTCCGGCAATGCCGGTTCGACCAATATGATGCGCAACTACGGACGAGGTGCTTCCGTCGCCACGCTCATCGGTGATATGCTCAAGACGGTGATTTCCGTCGGTATCGGTGCACTGCTTGCGGCAGAAGCCGGCATGTATATCGCAGGTCTGTTCTCCGTCATCGGTCATGTTTTCCCTGTATTCTTCGGATTCCGCGGCGGAAAAGGGGTCGCCAGTGCCGGCGCGTTGATTCTGTGTACCGAACCTGTCGCGTTCCTCATTCTGATTTTCATGTTCATCTGCATCGTTGCGGCAACCAAATTCCTGTCGCTCGGCTCGATCATGTGCATGATGATGTACCCGCTGGTGCTCAACCGCGTGTATATGCTCCTTCGTGACCCTGCCGGTGTTCCGTTCATTCCGACGCTCGTGTCGTTCCTTGTGATGGTACTGATTGTTGCCAAGCATAAGGACAATATCCAGCGCCTGCTGAAGGGCACGGAAAGCAAATTTGTCATCAAAAAGAGTGTCAAAACACCGACCGCGGAAGAAGAAACCGCTTCTTCCGACAAGGAAAGCAAATAAGCAGGACCGACCATGAAAAAGATCCTTGTTTTTATCCTCGCCTGTGCCATTGCTGTTGTCGGACTGCTGTTCTCGGAGCTCAAGCAGGGCGCACTGGAAGACGCGGACTTTGTCGATACCACCGTAAAACTGGTTCCGAAAAGCGAAGCTGCAGACGGTGATGCCGATTCTGCACCGATTACATACGGCGAATATTATTATACGGTCGACGATGTCGCCTTCTATCTTGCCGAATACGACGAGCTTCCGCCCAATTACATGACAAAGAAGGAAGCGGAAGCACTTGGCTGGATTGCCGCGGAGGGAAACCTCTGGGAAGTCGCGTCCGGTGCCTGTATCGGCGGTGACCGCTTCGGCAACTATGAGGGACTGCTTCCCCGGGATGGCGATTACACCGAATGTGATGTCAACTACTTCGGCGGCTATCGCGGCGGTGAGCGTCTTGTCTACGACACGGACGGCAATATCTGGTATACCGCCGACCACTACGAAACTTTTGAACCGTTATATCCGCAATAATTCATTCATTTTCAGCAAACACCCACGAAAGGTATCCAAAAGCAAACACCCATGAAAGACATCCTTATCAACTGCGAAAAACTGCGCTCGCGCAAGGTACTGCACGATTATCTGGAACGCGAGCTTCTCCTGCCCGACTATTACGGACGCAATCTCGATGCTCTGCACGACATCTTAAGCGGCTTCAATAAGACGGGAGCCGTAACCTTCCATATCATCAACCGCGAAAAACAGTCCTCCCGCATGGTGACATTGTATCAGGCGATGCTCGATATGCTCACCGATCTCGGACGGGAAAATCCCAATATCGGTGTTGTGGAAGAATGATTTTGTTTTGACTCCTATCACTTGTAGGGTCGATTCATGAATCGACCGTTCGATACATTGGATGTTCGGGCGATTCGTGAATCGCCCCTACCGTTGTTTTGGGGATTTCTCCAAAAAAATTTCGTATGCCCATTGAAAAACCAACCCATCTGTGTTAAAATATAAGAAGAAATCAAAAAGGAAGTAATCACTGCATGGCAGAACTTTATACTTATGTGGCGACTTGCCTGTTCGGTCTGGAAAAGTTCGTCGGTGAGGAAATCGATGCGCTCGGTTATGAACGCATTTCCACCATCGACGGACGTGTGACCTTCCGCGGCGACATTTCGGCGATTGCACGGTGCAATCTCTGGCTGTCGTGTGCGGAACGTGTCTATCTGCAGATGGGACAGTTCAACGCCTTCACCTTTACAGAGCTGTTTGACGGCACAAAGAACCTGCCGTGGGAGATGTGGATCGGCGAAAACGATGCATTCCCCGTCAAAGGACATTCCATCAAAAGTCAGCTGTTCTCGATTCCCGACTGTCAGTCCATCGTCAAAAAAGCAATCGTTGAGCGACTGTCCGCACAGTACGGCGTTTCGTGGTTTTCCGAGGACTGCACCAAATATCAGGTCGAGTTCTTTATTCTCGACAACCGCGCAACCCTGATGATCGACACCTCGGGAGCACCGCTTCATAAACGCGGATACCGTCCTGCCGCAGGTGCCGCACCGCTGCGGGAAACGCTTGCCGCCGCGATGGTCCGTCTTGCCAGACCGCGTGAAGAAGTGCTGTTCTGGGATCCGTTCTGCGGCTCCGGCACGATCGCGCTGGAAGCGGCACTGTATATGACCAAGACCGCGCCGGGTCTGAACCGTTCCTTTGTCTCCGAGGATTTTATGGATATTCCCGCCGATGTCTGGACAAAGGCGCGCGAGGAAGCACACGACCTTCAGAACATGAACACGACCTTTGAGGCGTGGGCATCCGACATCGACCGCGACATGGTACGCACGGCACAGGACAATGTTGTTCGCGCAGGAATGCAGACCGTCGTCAAGACGTTCCAGCATGATGCACTCCGCATCAGAACGGGCGGCAGACGCGGTACGATTGTCTGCAATCCTCCCTACGGGGAACGACTGATGGACGAGCAGTCCGTTTTTGAACTTTACCGCGCGATGGGACGTCACTTTGCAACGCTGGACCGCTGGCAGATCTATATTCTGACCTCGGATGAACAGTTTGAGTACCATTACGGCCGCCGCGCCGATAAGATCCGCCGCCTTTATAACGGCATGATCAAATGCGGCTATTATCAGTTCTTCAAAAATCCGCAGGTTTCCAACGACAAACGCCAAAGTTTCCCGAGAAAGGATGGACCAAAGAAATGAAAGCACGTATGAATCGCGTACTCCCCCTGATCTTTGTTCTGGTTTTGATGCTGACAGTGACCGCTCTGCCGGTTTCGGCGGCGATTGATCTGCGCGGTGTTATGGATGCGCATGCGTATCAGAATACAGCGATCTCCGAAACGGCGATTCTGCCGTACCGCGTCTATCTGCCCGATGCCATTGCCGCCGCGTTCCCGAAGAGCGCCGACAATGTCGTCCCGGTCGAGGACGAAGCACCCGTCGATCCCGATGCGCCTGTCGATGAGGATACGCCGACGGAAGATGCGCCTGCCGACGATGCTCCCGTCATTGAAATTCCGCAGGACCGCAAATACGGTCTTTTGCTCTGGCTGCACGACGAAGATCTGTGCGGCGACGACAACGTCTCCCATATCGCAAACGACGCAAAGAACGGTCTGATGAATGCGTTCCTCACAGGTGCCAACGCATCCGAGTATATCATCCTCGCGCCGCAGTGTCCCAAAGGTACCACTTGGACGGCGAACAACAACCTCTATCTGAGCCTTTTGCTTGATCTTGTTCAGAACCACATCATGCAGCTGCCCATTGACCAGAACCGTATTCTGATCGGCGGTATCTCCATGGGTGCGACTGCCGGCTATGAGCTGATCGGGCTGCAGGTCAATGACGGTATGATCCCGATCTCCGCGGCATACCTCGTTGCCGGTACGACCGATTTTACGATCACGAATGATCTGGAAGCGAAGGTCTTTGAGACAACCAAGGTCTATGCGTTCCTGTCCGAAAACGATACGGTAACGCCGCCCGATTCCGTCCGTGCGCTTGCGGATCTTGTCAATACCAAATATGAAAATGTACAGGATTTCACGTATGCCGTTTACCCCGAGCTCGGTCATGAAATCTGGCATCAGGCATTTGCCGAACAGGCTCTGATGGACGCGTTCCTTGCGACCAATGCGTTTGTCGAAGAACCGGAACCCGCGCCCGTGGAATCCGAAACAGAGCCGGTTGATACCGATGTTCCGGTGGATGATCCCATCGTAACAGCTCCCGTTGAAACCGAACCCGTCACCGACGAGGTCCAGACCCCGCCCACGATTGCCGGTGTGGAGATCACCTCCGAGATGATCGCATACACCATCATGGCGGCGGCAGGCATCATTTCCGTTGTCCTGCTGATCACAGGTCTTGTCAAGAATAATAAGGTTAGATAACTATGGTATTAAAAAATACAGAATCCACAATTGCCTACCGCTGTCCGCACTGCGGTTCGGGCATCCTCGCCATGGTCGGCGTGTTTGCGCTGTCCGGCGATATGATCAAGTTGAAATGCGACTGCGGACACTCTGAGCTGCTCATTCAGAAGTGCGGCGACGGCAAGATCCGTTTGACCGTCCCCTGCATGTTCTGTCCCAAACCCCACCAGTATGTCCTGTCCCACGCGGCGTTCTTCGATCAGAGCATTTACTCCATTCCCTGCGGTATGACCGGCGTTGATATCTGCTTCATCGGTCACAAGGATGAGGTGCTTTCAGCCCTTTCCGACAACGAAAAGCAGCTGCTTGATATGCTCAAAGAGGCAGGATACGGCGACGACGCATCGATTGCCGATCTGCTCCGCGATGAATCGGACGACGATGACGAAACGTACTACGACGATGTCAACTTCACCGACAACCACATCTACGATATGGTGCTGTTTGTCGTGCGTGAGCTGGAAGCCGACGATAAGATCGTCTGCCGCTGTACCGAACGCGGCGAAACGGGCGAATACGATATTGTCTGTGACCGCGATGAGATTTATGTTTCCTGTTCCCGCTGCGGTGCCAGACGAGAAATCCGCTGCAACGGCTCCATGTCCACGCAGGCATTCCTCGATATCGATTCCCTGATTCTGGAAGGTATGTTTGCAGACGAATAATCTTTTCGTTTTTTTCAATTTCGATCTTCAATCCGGTAGGGATGCCTGTCCCTACGGGGAAGAGAATAAGGATGTACAACATGGACAACAAGGACAACAACATCATTTCTCTCGGCGGCAGACGCGAGGTTTTCTGGGATGATTATCTCGTGGATACCGAGAGAACGACCGCCAGACACCGACTGATTCCGCCCGTCAAAGGCGAAGCTGCTTTTGTGTTTGACCGCCCGGATGAGGGACATTCCATCAGCTATCCGAATGTTGTCAGAGACAGCGACGGCTATAAGCTGTATTATATCACCTTCGACCCGAGTTTGGCACAGCGCCGCTATAAACTCCATGTGATTGAAAGCAAGGACGGAAATCGCTGGACACGTCCCGCACTTGATTTTTTCCCGGATGAAGACGGGAACAGTACCAATGTCGTGATTGATGGGCTTGATGACAGCTCGCTGTGTGTCTTTTACGATACCAATCCCGCCTGTCCCGCGAATCAACGCTATAAGGTTCTCTCCATGATGTTCCGTGACCGCAAGCTGGATATCCGCACGCTGTGGTGTTATGTATCGGGTGACGGTTATCGCTTTGGAAATCCGTATTACGTCACGGACAAGGGACGGTTTGACTCTCTGAATCCGTTCTTCTGGAAGGACGGCAGATATTACGGTTATGTCCGTGACCTGCACTGGGTCGACGGCGACTGTGTCCGTGATGTCCGTATGATTACCTCCGAGGATTTTGTGAACTGGACGGATCAGGTGCCCCTGCAGTATGACGACGGTTTTGATTATCAGATGTATACCAACAATGTGATGATCGATCCGCGCGCGCCGCACATGACCATCGGTTTTCCCACACGGTATGTCGAGCGCAAAACCTTTACCTATAATGACGAGCAGTTTGCAAGTCTGGAAACCAAGCTGCGCGCCGGTCACACCATCGAGGATCGGTTTACGCGGGCAACCACCGATGCCATGTTCATGTGCAGCCGCGACGGCGTACATTTCCACCGATACACGGAAGCCTATATGACACCGGGTCTGGAGGACGCATACAACTGGATCTACGGCGATTGCTATCTCTCCTACCCGCTGGTTGATACCGGTCTGCACACCTACTCCCTGTACAACGTCGAAACGGGGTTCGGTTCGCCGAATCCTGCGGTTCTGCGGCAGTATTCCGTTCGCAAAGACGGATATGCCTGTCTGGAAGCGGACAGGGAAGAGCGGGTCGTCGTGACAAAGCCCCTTGTCTTTGCGGGAAGTGCGCTGCATCTGAATTTTGCCACCTCCGCCGCAGGGTACATTTACGTGGATGTGCTCGACGAGAACGGCGATCGGCTGTCGGACGGTGAGAGCTTTGAAATTTTCGGCGACACCACCGACCGCGAAATCCGTTTTGCCGACGGCAGTGATTTTTCCGCGTATGCAGGAGGGGTCATTCGTCTGCGGTTCCGCATGTTCGACGCGAAGCTTTTTTCGCTGTATTTTTCCTGATACAGCTTTCAAATTCACCACAGAAAGGAAATTCCCATGCCAGAAAAGATTTATACCATACCCGTCAATGAAGCGTTTGAAGCCTCTCGCGACGATGCCTCCTGCGGCTGTCCGTTCTGTACCTTATATAATACGCTGGAAGAAAACGAGCTTGACCGCATTCTCGGTGCGGCAATGATGGAACCCGACGTGCGCATTGAAACAAACGCACAGGGCTTTTGTGACACACATTTCAAAATGATGTTTGTCCGTAAGAACCGTCTCGGTATGGGTCTGATCCTCGAATCGCACATCGCCGAAATTGCGAAAGGACAGAAGAACAAGGCGCTTTCCCTCAAAGCCCCCGGCACCGATCAGGAAGCAAAGCTGGAAAAGCTGGAAGGCTCCTGCTATGTCTGCGGCAGAATCGCATTTGCGTTCGGCAAGATGATGGACACCGCGGCATATCTTTGGGAAAACGAAACCGAATTCCGCAAAAAGTGCGAAGCACAGCCGTATTTCTGCCTGCCGCATTACCGTGCCTTTGTCGCACAGGCGCGCCGTTCGATGAACAAGAAGACCTTCGCTTCCTTCTGGGAACAGGTCTCCGCCATTGAAAACGCGTATCTCGAAAAGCTCGGCGGCGATGTATCGTGGTTCTGCAAGAAGTTCGACTACCGCTACAACGACGAGCCGTGGTATGATTCCAAGGATGCTGTGGAACGCGCAATGAAGTTCCTCTCCGGGGATCTTCATAAGGACCCGAAAAAAGTGCAGTCTTGATGAATAAAAGAAATCCGTCCGATGTGGGCGGATTTTTGTTTTGCGCTGGCGCGTAAAATTTATATGATGGCGGCTTCAATTACCGCGTAGGGCGGGGGCTTGCTCCCGCCGTTTTCTCACGCTTTTACAAAGCGGCAAACCAATGTTAGCTCCCGCACGGGGGACGCGATGTTACTTTCTCTCCCGCGCGAGAGAAAGTAACCAAAGAGGCGCGCTTGCGCTTCGGTTCGGCTGCCGCATGATATGTTTGGGTGACCGAAAGGTACGAAGCGGCAGCAGACCTACGCTTGCTCTGGCGGAATTGTCATGCTGTTGGCAAAATGTCGTGGTGCGAATATCGGATTGCGGCTGTGTGCGCCATTGCAGATGGCATAAAGGGAATGATGAGGTTATTTTGTCTTTTGATACAACGGCTTTGGATCGTTGATCAATCCAAGGATATAATCAACGGAAACATTATAATATTGTGCAAGCAATATCAGTTTTTCGCCGCTGATATCTGATTTTCCGCTCTCAATCTTACTGTATTGCTGCTGTGTTGTTCCGATGACAGCTGCAATGACGGATTGATTCAGATCATGATCTTCTCGTAAATCTTTGATTCGGTACATAATAGATGTGCTCCATGCTTTTTTCTATATTGTACCTTACAATTAAAAGATGTATTGACATTTACGTCTAAAAGTTGTATAATAAAAATACAACCATTAGATGTAAAAGAGGAAGATAAAATGAATGAATCAAGTCATCAGCAATGCGTAAATGAGAGTGCAAATCTCCTCCGCAATCTCAACCACCTCCGCCGCCAACACAATCTCACCCATAAACAAATGGCGCAGACCCTCGGTATCAGCATTACCACATGGCGCAAGATTGAGCAGGGTATGATGCCGCCGCGGTTATCATCATTGGTGGTATACCGTGCCACCGATGCGTTCGGGATCCCATCATTTTATTTATTTTTGGATTCACATGAATTTGAACGGATGCAGGCAAAACAGATACTGCTCCGTGAATTGTCCCGCGGTGAGAAATCCTTGCAAGACGGAGCGGCGGTGATCTTGGAGGATGCGGTCATGCAGTTCTCCAAAACCCCATAACCCCACAAAAAAGTGACGCCCGGAGCACTCCGTCAGCGTCACTGTTTTCATTTATCACTCTTTCTGCGTCTTCCGATATGCTTCCATAACCTTTTCCATACCCTCGAGCAGTCCCATACCGCGCGGGAGCTTGGCGTTGATGCACGGTTTTTCCCCGGCAGACAGCGTCAGCTTGATCGGCGGAATGTAGGCTTCTTCTGCGGCTTTCTGCGCGGCGGTTTTGGGTGCGGTTCCGGCGGCAGCTTCTTGTGCGGCACGGGTATTGCCGGCTGCTGCAATCGCGGCGGCACGGGCAAGCGGTGTTGCATAGCGCGGCGCGGGAGCTTTGGGCTTCGGGGCTGCTTTGGCTTCCTCGGCGGCTTTTTGCTCCTGTGCGGTCGGAAGGGCATCTGCCATGAGCAGTTTTGCTGTTGTCGACCATGCCGAACCGTCAAAATAAGCCGGGTAGAACGAAACGGTCGTCATCTTTGCTTCAATCCGCGCAAAGTGCAGAGACGATGCCTGCGCGCGCAGATAGGCGACTTCCACAAGGTTTTGTGCGGCTTTCGGCGGTGCACCGAAGCGGTCGGCAAGCTCATCAAGAATGTCGGCTTTGTCCTCGGGCGTTTCAATCGCGGCAATCTTCTTGTAAAGATCAATGCGCTGTGCACCCGAGCGGACGTAGCGTTCGGGCAGATAGGCATCGAGCGAAATATCGATGACCGCTTCCGTTTTTGCCTTGACCGTACCGCCTTTTTCTTCTAAAATCGCTTCGTTTAACAGCTTGATATACAGATCGTAACCGACCGATTCCATGTGACCGTGCTGTTCCGCGCCGAGAATGTTGCCCGCACCGCGGATTTCCAGGTCACGCATCGCGATCTTGAAGCCGGAGCCGAATTCCGTGTATTCGCGGATCGCCTGCAGACGCTTGGTCGCAATCTCCGTCAGAACCTTGCCCTTGGGATAGGTGAAGTACGCATACGCGCGGCGGGAAGAACGTCCGATACGTCCGCGAATCTGGTGCAGCTGGGACAGACCCATGCGGTCGGCGTTTTCAATGACGAGCGTGTTTGCGTTGGGGATGTCGATACCTGTTTCGATGATCGTTGTGGAGATCAGAATATCGACCTCGCCGACAAGCAGCTTCTGCCAGATATCGGAGATTTCTTCTTTGTCCATCTTGCCGTGCGCGATTGCAATCGATGCATCGGGTGCCAGCTGGGAAACCCGTGCGGCACACGAATCGATGTCCTCCACGCGGTTGTGCAGCCAGAAGATCTGACCGCCGCGGCGCAGTTCCTTTTTGAGTGCTTCGCCGAGAATCAGTTCATCGTATTCGAGCACATACGACTGGACGGGAACGCGGTCACCCGGTGCTTCGTCGAGGACACTCATATCGCGGATGCCCGACATTGCCATGTTCAGCGTTCTCGGAATCGGGGTTGCCGACAGCATCAGACAGTCGACGTTTTCCGACATTTGCTTCAGCTTTTCCTTGTGTGCGACACCGAAACGCTGTTCCTCGTCGATGATGACAAGTCCGAGATCACGGAATGCGACATCCTTGGAGACGAGACGGTGCGTACCGACGATGATGTCGATTTCCCCGCGTCTGACACGGCGCAGAATTTCCTCCTGCTGGGTTGGTGTGCGGAAGCGCGACAGAATTTCGACATGCACGGGCAGTCCGCGGAAGCGCGTGAGAATCGTCTGGTAATGCTGGAGCGCCAGAATCGTGGTCGGAACGAGAATCGCAACCTGCTTGCCGTTTTCGACCGCCTTCATTGCGGCACGGAGCGCAACCTCGGTCTTACCGTAGCCGACGTCACCGCAGAGCAGACGGTCCATCGGTGTCGTTTTCTGCATATCCGCCTTGATTTCCTCAATTGCCGTCACCTGCGAGTCGGTTTCCTCGTACGGGAAGACCGATTCAAAGGCACGCTGCATATCGTTATCCGGCGCAAACGCATAACCGGGCTTGCGCAGTCGAGCGGCATAGAGCGCGATCAGCTCCTTTGCCATGCTCTTGGCGGCGGCCTTGACACGGGCTTTCGTCTTGCCCCATTCGGTTCCGCCCATCTTCGACAGCTTGACCGTACCGTCATCGGCATGCGCACCGATGTATTTGGAGATCATATCAAGCTGTTCACACGGTAAAAACAGTGCGTCCGCACCGGCGTATTTGATTTTGACATAGTCGCGGCAGGTTCCGTCCACCGCCGTGATCGTCTGGATACCCATGTACTGACCGATACCGTGGTTGACGTGGACAACGTAGTCCCCGACGGTCAGATCGGCATAGGAGAGAATCCTCTCCGCCGCGGATTTCTTCTTTTTGTTTTTCTTTGCGCGTCCCGAAACGGCTTTCGCGTAGGCGGAGTGGGTCGGGTAGGTCGACAGCACCGCAAAACGCGATTCCGGCAGTTCAAATCCGAGCGCATCGATGCCCGACAGAATCATCGGAACACCCGGTGTCAGATCGGTCAGCGGAATGTCGTGTGCACGCGAGAGATTTGCCGTAATGCCGTCATCAAACAGCGTATCGCGCAGATTCTTTGCGGAAAACTCGTTTTCGGCAAGCAGCAGCAGTCGGTAGCCGCCGGACAGGTAGCCGCGGACATCCTCGCACAGCGTTTCGTAGCTGTCGGCATAGGAAATCAGCTGCTTGGAGCGGAACGTGAAAATACCCGACAGCTTTTCCTTGGAACCTGCCGTGAACGTATCGCAGAGCAGTGCCGGCGTGCGGTTGATCGCATACGAAAAGTCCGCCTGCCAGCGTGTGTATTCGGCGTATTTCGGGTTGATTGTGCCGTCTTCCAAAAGTGCGGTAATCGCCTGTCGGACGTGCCACTCGGACGAGGTCAGCCGTTCGGTGATCTTCGCCGTGTCAAAGACGAGCACAGGTGCGGTGATGCGTCCGCTTTCATCGTCGGCAAAGTAGTCGAGCAGACATTCCTTTTCGGGATAGAGATACGTGATATATTTATCGAGGAATCCCGGTTCCGTGCCGCCGTCGAACGCTTCCAGCTCCACGCGCAGGGCTTCCTTGCCCGCTTCCGTTTTACAGGATTTTGCCTGTTTGGCGATCAGCGCACGCAGTTCCGTCTTCTGCCCGGCGGTCATCAGCACTTCGCGCGCCGGCGGCAGGAAACATTCGGAAATCTGCTCAATCTTGCGCTGGGTCAGCGGGTCAAAAATTCCCATCTGGTCGATCATGTCGCCGAAGAACTCCATGCGGACGGGATTTGTGCCGTGAGCAGGGTAAATATCGAGAATACCGCCGCGCAGGGCATATTCGCCGACACCGTCAACAAGGTCACAGCGGACATATCCCGCGTCGGACAAGGCGTTTACAATGCCGTTTAAGTCATAATCAAGATCTATGTCGATGGTAAAGGAGCGTTCTTCGAGAATCTTGCGCGGGATGGTGTACTGCAGTGCCGCATCGGGAACGGCAAGCACCGCGTCACAGGTGTTTTTCTGAATGGCGCACAACGCCGCAAGCCTCTCGTGCTCGTACTCACGGGAGGCGGTGACATTATGGAAGATGAAGTCGCGCAGAGGATAGACCATGACGCGCAGACCCGCCTCGGAAAGGTCTGTCTGGATTTTCAGCAGTTCCTTTTCATCGGACGGAATACAGAGCACCGGCTTGTCGGGTGACAGACGCCGAAGCTCCGATACCATCGCGGCATAGAACATATCGCGCGCACCCTCGGCAAGACCCGTGACGAGCATCGGATGCGGATTTCTCTCCAGCCTTTGCATACGGTACGTGTCGAGAATCGCGGAAAATTCCTTCTCTGCACGGAGGATGTCATATAATAAGGTAAAGTTGGTTTCGGGCATAGGTACCTCTTTTCCTTTGTCATTGGGAGGAATGATGCAGGTGATGATGGGTGACGTAAAGCCACAATTTGTCTGTATGGACGACCATTGGTCGTCCGAAACGAAACACTTTGATGTTGCTTTCATTTTGATTCAGTTGTGAATGAAATTTTGCGGCATCTATCATCCAAAAACAGGATGAATACGTCCAGTGATACAGATGAAGAAAAACACCTGCGAAGACCGTAAACATCCCAGTCAATCTCACTTTCCGCCGTTGCACAGACGTGCCGCGAGGTCAAAATCACCTTTCAGGATCGCCTTGGTTCCGGCGATCAGATCCCCGTGTCTTGCTTCGACGGCGGCACCGTCGGCATTCGGGAATTTTCCGAGCACCCAGTCGGCAAGGTCATATTCGGGTGTGGGCTTCTGTCCGACACCGATCTTGATGCGCGGGAAATCCTGCGAGCCGATGCAGGCAATGATGCTCTTCAGTCCATTGTGACCGCCGGCAGAACCGTCTTTGCGTACACGCAGACGACCGGGGGCTAAGGAAATGTCATCGGAGTAGACGATGATATGGGACGGGGCGAGCTTATAGAAGTTCGCAGCCTCCGCAACGGCGGTACCGGATGCGTTCATGTAGGTCTGCGGCTTCATGAGGATCACGCGCTGACCGTCGTCTCGAAGACCCCGTACTCCACCGGCGACCGCGCGAAGGTCAACTGCTACGGCGCGGACGACGTGCGCGAGGGCGTGGCCATCATGTGGCATGAGAACGCCGACGTGTCCATCACGGGCAATTCCACCAACCCCACCCGCTTCCAGCATCCGGTGGCGGGCACCTACAAGAAGGAGCGTTGGGAAGCCGGCAAGAAGTACTTCTCCGTCGCCTCCGGCGGCGGCACCGGCCGCACGCTGCATCCCGACAACATGGCCGCCGGTCCCGCCTCCTACGGCATGACCGACACCATGGGCCGTATGCACGGTGACGCCCAGTTCGCTGGTTCCTCCTCCGTCCCCGCCCACGTTGAGATGATGGGCTTCCTG
>JAFYTT010000065.1 GCA_017558715.1 Clostridia bacterium
ACTTCTTCGTTTTGTCAACCGCATTGCGGAGGCACTGGAAGACGAATTCCCGGATGTCATTTTTGACACGCTGGCGTACAACTATTCCCGTCCTGCATCAAAGATCACACGCAACCGCAAAAATGTCTGCGTCCGTCTGTGCTCGATTGAAGCATGCTTCTCTCATCCGTTTGAAACATGTGATGACGAATCCCGCAATGTCACCCGTCCCGACGGCACCAAGGCAAACTTCATCACCGACCTGCGCGATTGGGGCAAGGTCTGCGACCGCATGTATATCTGGGACTATACAACCTGCTTTGCACACTATCCGACGCCGCATCCGAACTGGCGCGTCCTGCAGCCCAACGTACAGGCGATGGTCAACAACAATGTCCGCGGTATTTTCGAGCAGGCAAACGGTGCTTCCCGCGGCGGCGTTGACTTCAATGAACTGCGTCTGTACCTGATCTCCAAGCTCCTCTGGGATCCGTGGTGTGATGTGGAAAAGCATCGCCGCGAATTCATGGAATACTTCTACGGGGATGCCGCACCGTATCTGATGCAGTACCTCGACATGGTCTGCGACGTTGCGGAAAAGGAAAACATCCACGTCGGCTTCAACGATTCTCCCGTTCACGGCTTCCTGCGCGAAGAACTGCTCGATCAGTACGACGCGCTGTTCGATCAGGCTGCAGAAGCGGTCAAGGGTGATCCGCTGCGTCTGTGGCGTGTGGAAAAGAACCGTCTCTCCATCCGCTATGTCCGCATCAAGCGAGCTTCGATGCTGCGCGGCGAATACGATCCCGAAGTCATCAACCAGTTCTTCTCCGACTGGCGCGCGTACAACCTGTCGCGTCTTGACGAGTGGGCAAACATCGAAACGTCTCACAGAGCCTTTATTGAAGGCAAGTGGCGCGGTGTCGAGTATTTTGAACACTGGACAGGCGAGGAACAGGAACTGTTCTGATTATAAAATTGCATAAAGGAAGGGCAGTGGTCTTGAATGGATCACTGCCCGAATTTTATTTGCCTACCGTAAGTTCAATATCACCCGATGCGGTATGAACCGTACAAACGCCACCGTTCGGCGTATCGGCGGGAACCTGGATATCACCGCTTGCCGTTTCACAGACAAACTGCTTGCCGGCTTGCAGGGAACCGCTGACGTCACCCGACGCGGTTGTGATCCGAATGTCATTGGCATCAAAGGAATCAAGCTCAATGTCACCCGACGCGGTTTTCAAAGTGGCATTTTTACAGCCTACAACTTGTGTCAGTTCCATGTCGCCGCTCATTGTGTCCGCTTGCAGCGTTTCAAGTATCGTTATTCCACCCAAAGAAATTTCACCGGATGTAGTATTCAGCCGTATCGTATCTGCGATGCCGTTCAAAAGCTGGATATCTCCGGATACAGACTGCACCTCAAAAGTATCATAGGACTGCATATATGCAGAAAAGTCACCGGATGTGGTATGCACTTTCAGCGCGTTTCCTTTCAGACCGGTCCACAGCATCACATCCCCCGAAGCCGTTGCGATATCGAGGCTCTCAAACTCAGTATCCTCCAGCATCAGCGCAATACCATAGCTGCCGATATCGACACCAATATACGCATACCATGGCAGTTCGTTGCGGCGTCTGATGTATAAGGTTCCATCCTCCACATAAACCTCTGTGGTAAGATACTCCGAATCATGAGATACCACAGTCGTACCGTCGATTTCCAACTCCTGATACTGCGGCATGGAATGGTGAGTAGATATTGGAAGCACCGAAACCTCACATTCTCTGCCGTCGATGACGATACGGTCAAATTTTTCTGTGATCGGCGTCAGTTTCTGCTCATAAGTCACCGTGCTGAATCCCGTGATATGGAAATCAGCGGCAACAAACGCGATACCGACGACAAACAGACCAACTGCGATACAGACAAACGCCGCGATTACCCATATGTATTTTCGATTACGCATACTCAAAACCTCCAATCATCTGCCAATGACTTTGACAATTCTGCCGAACAGACCCTTGACACAAACAGCAACGAATTTTGCAAATGCTATGCACAAAAACCAACCGAGAATTGCAAATCCGCCGCAGACCAGTCCGCCGCCAAGCGATAACAGACCTGTCGCAATACTTCCCGTAAAGAACAGCACCACCGCCGCCGGAATCCCGACAACACCGACAACCGCCAGCGAAAGTACAACCGCAAACAGAGAAATCACGAGCGCACCGCCGATGACCACAAACGATGCAACCACCGCGAATACCGCAATGACAAGCGACAGCACAATCGCACCCCATATAGGTGAGGTCAGAATCAGCAGGACAACCGCCCACATCGGCAGAGAAATGCGTTTTTTCGGCTTTTTATCTGGAATCGGGTTTTGCGGCTCTTTGGCAAGTTCTTCTTTGATTGCTTCAATCGGTTGTGGTTCCGATGTACGGAATTCTTCAATCTGCACGCAGATGTCCTCCCATGTACCGAGATGTGCCGTGGCTTCTTCCTCGGACATGCCTTCTTCCATTGCTTCGTCGATCATTTCGCTGTAATATTCGAGCAGACGATTGATCTCCGTTGACGGCATTCCGGCAGTCTGTTCTCTGACCGCCTGCAAAAACTGCATCTTATTCACGATCATCATCCTCCTTTGTCACGAATTTATAAATTGCCATGATCTCTTTCCATTCCTCGGTAAATGCGTCGAGACGAGCGCGTCCCGCATC
>JAFYTT010000066.1 GCA_017558715.1 Clostridia bacterium
AGTTTTGCTGTGAAGTCGATCACATCTCCCTGTGCACCGCAGGAAAAGCATATGAAACGAGAGTCATAGCCGCGGTTGTCATAAATGTGCATAGATGGATTGGTATCCCCATGAAAGGGGCAGAGGATATTGCTTCTGCCCCCGACATCCAATCCATAGCGGATCGCGGCGGATCGGACATCGACATGGGGTTTGATATGTTCAAAGATGGTTGCTGCTTGTTATCTCTCCTCTCGGTTATGTTCCGGTCGTCTCAGTCGGCGGTGCATTTCATTCAATGCCTGTCGGATGATTTCAAGATAGGAAAGCTCCTGCTGAATGTCACGCATCGCCCAATCGCAGTCATATCGCTCCTTACAAGCCTTCTCAAGCCTGCTTTTCCAGCGCGGCGGATTCCAGTCCTCCATGGAAAGGTCATGCTCTGCAAAGTAGTTAATCGCGGTGTGGTACGCATGGAGCTTGCTTGCATGGCGTTTCTCAAATCGTTTGCGGCGTTTGAGTTTCAGACGTTCCAGTTTTCGCTGATATCGCCAGCTATGTTTCCAGATGTCATACATCCGAAGATGCTCTGTCATGGTACGGATTTCCGTTTCTGCACCTTGCTGCGCTTTGTTCAGACGGTAATACCGTGTGTTCAGTCCTTCGACCTTGTTGTGGAAATCTGTTGGTGTCTGAATCCGATTGATCTGAACGTAAGTCGCCGCCCGGAGACAGCGATTTTTCTGGGCAACGGTGTGCCGTGGATTGCCTTGAAAGAGATACCATACTACTTCCTGATCAATCCGTTCTGTGCGTCCCCTGGCATGGTTTTTACTCCATCCGTGAAGATTGCTGACACGCGCACGAACCTGACGCATCATTCTGTTTTCTTCCATAATTGCGCGGTTGTAATCTCCCTTTTCTGTACGGATCCCTCGCCGCTCCATTTCGGTAACAGACGGTCCGAGATGGATGGTCGGTTTCAATGCGATTCCTTGCCGTTCATAGGAGCGGTGGTCAATCTTCAAGTCGAAGTCGTTTCGCGCAAGATATTGATTGCACAATTCCGCCCAGGAGGAGCGCCAGAGTTCTGCTTTCTCACGGCGGTTCCAGTCGGTTGTTGCAACGGTTTCACATGCATACAGACGTGTTTTGGGGTCATAGATGCGGTTGCCGTTCTCGTCCCGACAGTATACCTTTCGCTGTTTGTCATCCCATGTACCGTCCTGTTTGAGTGGTCGCATGGTCAGGAGAATATGTGCATGAGGGTTTCCAGTGTAGGTATCGTGGATGGCAAAGTCAGCGCACATACCGGCATCGACAAAGTTCTTCTGGCAGTAGTCACGCACCAGATCGATCTGCGCTCCCCGCCCCAGTTCCACGGGAAGTGCGACATTGATCTCGCGCGCCAACTGCGCATGTTTGTTCTTTTCAATCTGTTCTACAGCGTTCCAGAGGACAGCACGTTCGGCGTACTCCGGCGGTGCATGAGACGGTAAAAGAATCTCTTTGTAGATGACGCCGCCCTTATTTGTGTAGTCATGCGTGACGCCATCCCACGTGTTGAGAATCTTTTCACCGCTTCGGTATGCCGCAGCACCGACGGCACTGCGTCCTTTGGATCGTCCGATAATCTGGATACTGCAATGGTAAATTGCGGGTATCACCTCCGTTTCTTTGGGTATGGGCTTTGCCCATCTGCCTTGTTCCCGTATGGG
>JAFYTT010000067.1 GCA_017558715.1 Clostridia bacterium
ATAAGAAGTCTGCGGAAATCGACAACAACAAGTGCATTCAGTGCGGTGCATGTGTGTATCAGTGTCCGTTCGGTGCGATCACGGACAAGTCCTTCATACTGGATGTAATCAACCTGCTCAAGAACGGCAAAGAAAATAAGGTTTACGCACTGGTTGCACCGTCCATCTCCAGCCAGTTTACCTATGCCAAGCTCGGTCAGGTTATCACCGGCATGAAGGTGCTCGGTTTCCATACGGTCATTGAAGCGGCGCTCGGTGCGGATATGGTTGCACTGTCAGAGGCAAAGGAACTTTCCGAAAAGGAATTTCTGACCAGCTCCTGCTGCCCGGCATTTGTGCAGTACATCAAAACGGCATTCCCGCAGCTGGCACAGTATATTTCTCATAATCTTTCTCCGATGGCTGCACTTGCCAAATATATCAAAGACACTACGCCGAATGCAAAGGTTGTCTTTGTCGGTCCGTGTACCGCAAAGAAAGCAGAAGCACAACTTGCACATGTCAGGGAATATGTCGATGCGGTTCTGACGTTTGAAGAATTACAGGCGCTCTTTGACAGCCGTGATCTGGAGCTTTCCACGCTCGAAGAAGGTGTGCTTGACAATGCTTCCTATTTCGGACGTATCTTTGCACGTTCCGGCGGTCTTTCCGATGCGGCGGCACAGGCAATGAAAGAACTCGGCATCGATTTCACCATCAAGCCTGTTGTCTGTGACGGTATTGAAGCATGCCGTATGGCGCTGCTCAAGAAGAGCAAAAACGCGCTCGACGGCAACTTCATCGAAGGTATGGCATGTATCGGCGGCTGTATCGGCGGTGCGGGATGCCTGACACACGGCGAAAAGAATAAAGCCGAGGTCGATAAGTACGGACGCGAAGCACTGGAAAAGACCATCGGCGACGCGGTTTCTGTATTGAATTACGAAGTATAAAGAGGTAGAGTATGAACAAGATTACCATCATCGGTTCCGGCGCGGTCGGTTCCACGATTGCTTATACGCTGACCACGCTCGGTCTGGCATCCGAAATCGTTATCATTGATATCAACGGTGAAAAGGCACTCGGCGAAGCTCTGGATATTCGTCAGGGCACACCGTTCTGCAGCCCGTGCAACATCTATGCAGGTCTTTACTGTGATGCAGTGGACTCCGACATCGTCATCATCACCTGCGGTATTGCAAGAAAGCCCGGTCAGTCGCGTCTCGATCTGGCACAGACCAACGTCAACATTCTCAAATCCATTACACCCGAAATTACCAAGTATGCGCCCAATGCAATGTATGTCATTGTTTCCAATCCCGTTGACGTTCTGACATATGCATTCACGAAGTTCTCCGGTATTCCGGAGGAGCGCATCATCGGTTCCGGAACAATTCTCGATACCGCAAGACTGCGTGCAAGAATCTCTGAATACTACCGTGTCAATCAGCAGAATATTCACGCGTATGTTCTTGGTGAACACGGTGATACTGCGGTTGTTCCGTGGTCGATTGCCAACATTTCCAATGTCCCCGTCGAGGATTACGGCAAATCATTAATGAACAATGACGGTTTTTATCCCGAGTTCAAAAAGAACGAAGTCGAAGATTTTGTCAGAAAGTCCGGCGGCCGTGTCATTCGCCGTAAAGGTGCGACCTATTACGCAGTTTCGATGTCCGTCTGCCATCTGTGCAAGTGTCTGCTCAGCGGTATCGATACTTCGCTGACAGTTTCGACGATGGTTTACGGTGAATACGGTCTTCATGATGTTGCACTGAGCCTTGTCAATGTTGTCGGCAAGAACGGTATCCACGGAAAGATCATGGTTCCGCTGACCGATGCGGAAATTGCGGATCTTCATAAGAGTGCGGACAGCCTGAAGGCAGTTATCAACAGCATTGAGATTTGATTGCAGAGAAAGGAATTACATAACAATGGAATATCGTATTGAACATGACTCCATGGGTGAGGTCAAGGTTCCCGCAGATCGCCTGTGGGCAGCACAGACCCAGCGCAGCCATGAAAACTTTGAGATCGGTGTCGGCATTGAAACAATGCCCCGCGAAATTGTTCACGCATTCGGCATTCTGAAGAAGGCTGCGGCAATTGCAAACAACGCTCTGCGCCCTGAAAAGATGACAGATGAAAAGCTCGGCGCAATCAAATCTGCTTGCGATGAAGTCATTTCCGGCGCACTGCTTGACCATTTCCCGCTCGTTGTCTGGCAGACCGGTTCCGGTACCCAGTCCAACATGAATACCAATGAAGTCATTGC
>JAFYTT010000068.1 GCA_017558715.1 Clostridia bacterium
GCAGAAGTTGCACAGATGCTTTGGAGACTGGAAGGCTGCCCTGAAGCAACCGTTGAACTCAACTTCTCCGACGTTGCAGCAGATGCATGGTACACCGAAGCTGTCCGTTGGGCAGTTGAATCCGAAACGTTCCTTGGCTACGGCGACGGCACGTTCGGTCCGAATGACATCATCACCCGCGAACAGCTCGCAGCGGTTATGTTCCGCTACGCAGCAGAATGCGAAATCGATGTCACCGCTGAAAAGGCACTCGCAGACTTCACCGATGCAGATACCGTCAGCGCATGGGCTGTTGATTCCCTCGAATGGGCATACGCAGTCGAAATGATGATCGGTACCGGCGACGGCAAGATGAACCCGCTCAGTGACGCTACCCGCGCTACCATTGCGACCGTCTTCCACCGCTACATCGAAAACATCCTCAAGCTCGTTCTTGAAGATGTCAAGTAAGATCGGCTGATTACCAAGACACAAAAATTTGGAACTGTTGCAAGACCCCCTACAAAGGACTTGCAACAGTTCCTTCAATTTTACCGAAAAGAAAACCAACAGCAAACACAGCAAAACAAGAGTGATCAAAAATCACTCTGAAAAGGATTATAAAAAGACTCAAACAAGATCAAGCAGCGGAGGACATCGGGAAAAGATCAGACAAAACGCGATGATTTTGGATGCGATTGCAAAGTTTTTGAATATTAAAGGCAAACGCGAGCAGGAAGAACTGCATTTCAATGTTCCGTTTACCGCGGAAGAGGAATCTGCGGAAGGAATAGTCCTGTTTGAGAACGCCGAAAGCACCTTCCACTTGAATGGAGCGGTTGACGCGGAGCAGAACGCCTTCATCGCTGACGATATTGTCAAGAGACTGTCTTCGATGCTCTAAAAATTGCTGATTGACTTTGATTTCACGGAAGCCGCGCTTGCTTTTGTGGCATTTTCCGAGATGAGGACATCCGGCACAGGTTTCGTTTCGATAAATGCGGGTGCACGTTTTGTAACCGTTCGCGGTCGTTTTGATTTCTTCCCGACAAAAGTGCAGAATTTCGCCGTTTTCGCAGATAAAGCAGTCGGATTCGTCGTCATACTGCATGTGTTCAATGCTGTATTTGTCAGCCTTATACGCGCGTGTCTTGCTGATTTCATAATTGGTCGGCTTGATGAAAGATTTTTGTCCGTGTTCTTCCAGATACTGATAATTCTCGGAGCTTTCATAACCGGCGTCGGCGATGATCTGCTCCATTCTTCTGCCGGTGTGACTGTGAAACCGCTCTAAAAACGGAATCAGGGTCTGTACGTCGGTGCAGTTGGAGAAAGCACCGCAGGCGACGATATATTCACTTTCCACACCGATCTGAATGTTGTATCCGGGCTTGAGCTGACCGTTGCGCATATAGTCATCCTTCATACGCATAAAGGTCGCGTCGGTATCGGTCTTGGAATAGCTATTTCTGTGCTTCATTTTGCCGAGATGTCCAAGATATTCAGCTTTTTTCTCGACATATCCGCCGAGAAGCTCGATATCCTTCTGCAGCTGTGTCTTTCTTTTGCCGCTGCCATGTACAAATTCCAGACCTGTCATAGCGGCATGGCTGCAAAGAGCCTCATATGCGTCCTCAATCGTGACGCATGAGACCATTCCGTAACGCTCTGCTATGACCGGAAGCTGCCCCTCGATCTTAGCGGTCAGTTTTTTCAGATTCTTTTCGACGGCTTTTTTCCAGACGAATGTATACCGATTGGCATAAGCTTCTAACTTTGTTCCGTCCACGAACATATTCCGGAACCGCACCTCACCGAGCACGCATAACCGATCTA
>JAFYTT010000069.1 GCA_017558715.1 Clostridia bacterium
AACAGCGGCGTGCTTGGCACATGCGGCGGCGCGCATGACAGGACCGTCACCCTGCAGACCGTGCACGTAAGCTTTTCCGCATTCTGCGGTCAGATACGGATCTTCGCCATAGGTTTCATGTCCGCGTCCCCATCTGGGATCACGGAAAATGTTGATGTTCGGGGACCAGAAGGTCAGACCCTTGTAAATACTGCGGTCACCGCGGCGGAATGTGCCGTTGTATTTTGCACGTGCTTCGGTTGAAACCACTTCGCCGACGCGGTAAAGCGTGGACGGGTCAAACATTGCCGCAAGACCGATTGCCTGCGGGAACATCGTTGCGGTACCTGCACGGGCGACACCGTGAAGCGCTTCATTCCACCAGTTATAGGCAGGGATTCCGAGGCGTTCAATCGCAGGGGCGTCATAACGGAGCTGGCTTGCGGCTTCCTCGACGGTCATTTCGGAAACAAGGGCTTCGGCGCGTTCAAGAGCGGTGCGGGTGACATCTTCGTAAATCTTCATGTACAGTCGTCCTTTCCGTTCGGTTTTGGGAATCAGAGTACGAACTTTTCGTATTCGTTTGCAAGAATGTAGCGGGGAGCTTCATCTTCTTCGACGCCGCAGAAACGTGCGGTCGGCGCATAGAAGCGGTTGTCTGTCTTGTCGTCGTTGATGGAGGAAACCTCACCTGCAATCAGCATGCCGGTGCTTTCCTTGACGAAAATACGGTGGTAAAGACCGGGGGTCAGTGTGATGGAATTGCCGGTGGTGATTTCAACAACGGTGCCGGCGGGAACAACATTCTTAATGCCGTCTGTGTAGAAGACAACATCGGATACGCGATCGAGATCACCTTCGGGCGTGGAATTGTAGACTTCGATGCACATAATACCACCTGCGCGGTTGATGATGTCCTCTGTCTTTTTGAAGTGGAAATGAAGCGGAATTGCCTGAGAGGGCACGTCATTGAAGATGAGATATTTTTCGGCATACGGGACTCCGGCGCCGTCAACAGAGCCGTTGCGGACGGTAAAGAGAACGCAGCCCTGATGTGCAAAATCGTCGGTATCAAAGTCGGTGACATCCCAGCCGAGCATGACGGAGAAGACATTATCGCAGAGATCCTTCTTTTCTTTCCATTCATCGGGCGTAAAGTAGCCAAAGCAGGGCAGGGTGATATTTTGCTTTTTGAGTTCTGCACGTGCGGTATCGATCGCGGCGTTGATTTCGGAGCGTTTCATGGGGATATCCTCACTTTCGTTGATTATAAATACATGTTAATAATTCGAGGTTGATTATTAAAGATCGCGTAGGAATCAGAGTTCGTATGTGCTGACGACAGTTCCGTCGAGGTCTTTCCAATAGAACGTACCGTCTTCCCATGTCATATAACCGTGAACGCTGTTTTCCTTGGGAATGGAAACAGATCCGGGGTTGATGTAGAGGAAATTGTCCTTGTTGCGGCAAGCGGGAACATGGGTGTGACCGTTCATCAGGATGTCACCGTCACGCAGCAGCGGCGGGTTGTTCTCGCCGAAATTATGACCGTGCGTGATATAGACGCGGTGTCCGCCGAGATACAGAATTGCGTAATCGGCAAGAATCGGGAAGCCGAGTACCATCTGGTCGACCTCGGTATCGCAGTTGCCGCGGACGCAGAGCAGATTGTCACAGACGCTGTTGAGCATCGTGATCACTTCCTTGGGCGCATAGCCTTCGGGAAGGTCGTTGCGCGGACCGTGGTAAAGCAGGTCGCCGAGCAGTACGAGCGTTTCGGCACCCTCTCTTGCAAAGGCGTCAAGCATTTTGCGGCAGTAGTGTGCGGAGCCGTGGATATCGGATGCAAACATGAGTTTCATTTGGAGTTCTCCTGTCTATTGTAAAGTATTTGATTATGAAATTAAGATTCTGTCTGACGGACGGGCGGTGGATTTTTTGTGAATTTTCGGATGACCCAAAGATACATCGGGATCAGGAAAATATCTGCTGCAATCCATGCCATTGGGTTTGCGAGAGCTGCAGCCGTAAAACCGACCGAGCGGACAAAACCGAGTGCGACAATGGCACGTGCCGCAAGCTCAAACAGACCAGCTGCCATGGCGGGAACGCTGTAGCCCATGCCTTGAATGGCGTTGCGGAAGACGAAAATCAGCGAAAGCGGCGCATAGAAGATACCGCAGATACGCAGATAATAGGTGATGTTGTCGAGGATGGCAACCTCTTCGGCTTTGATGTAAAGAAGTGCGATATAACGTCCGCCAAAGGTGACCATCAGACAGCATAGAAGACTTAATAAAAGGGAAACCGCGATACAGCGCCGCATGCCGAGACGGATACGGTCGATTCTGCCTGCACCGAGATTCTGACCGCAGTAGGTTGCCATCGTCAAACCAAGCGTTTCCATCGGCGCGAAAACGATGTTCTGAATCTTGGATGAGGCGGAAATCGATGCAATGATATCAGAACCGAGCGTGTTGACTGCACTTTGCAGGATTACAGCACCGATGGCGGTGATGGAGAACTGGAATCCCATCGGAAGGGAAATGGTGAGCAGCCGTGCCATGATGGCGGCATTCGGTTTCCATTCGGCACCGTGCGGATGGAGCATCGGGAATTTCTTTGCGATCCAGAGGAAGCACAGAACGCCGGAGATACACTGCGAGATGACGGTAGCAATCGCGGCACCTTCTACCCCTGTTCCAAGACAGATGATAAAAACAAGGTCAAGCACTACATTGATCACACAGGAAATGATCAGAAAATAGAGCGGGGAACGGGAGTCACCCACCGCACGCATCAGACCAGCCTGGACGTTGTAGAACATGCAGGCGGGAATTCCTGCGAAGATAATGTAGATATAGTGAAAGGAATCGCTGAAAATGTTTTCGGGGGTATCCATCAGCGTCAGCATACCGCGTGTTGTGATCATCATGAGTGCTGTCACAAGGGCAGAAATGCCGATACCGAGCCACAGAATGTTGGCAACACAGCGGCGCATGCCCACCGCATCCCCCGCGCCGAAGGTCTGCGATACGGGGATACAGAAGCCGGTGGAACAGCCGAGAATGAAGCCGATGATAAGAAAGGAGAGGGAGCCTGTTGCTCCGACTGCGGCAAAGGCATCGGTGCCGATGAATTGACCGACGATGATGCCGTCCGCCATGTTATAGAGTTGTTGGAACAGGTTGCCCAGCAGGATCGGGAGTGCAAAGCGCAAGATCAGCTTCAGCGGGTCTCCCCGGGTCATATCTTTGGTAAGTGCGGCTGATGCCATTTTCGTAGTACCTGTCTTTCCTTATAGGTTCTTTTAGTATATCGCAAAATCCGACCGATGTCAATGGAACACTGAAAATTTGTAAAAAAAACAGTATAAAACCTTGGTAAGCTGCAATGTTAAAAAATAGTTTACAGATCACACCTTTACTTACACGCGATAATATGCTATAATATATAGGTAATTTTTGTTGAGGAGGCGGGTTTTCTTTTGCTAAAATCATTGATGTTCAAGCTGCAGGAAGCACTGGTTTCTGTTCTTCCCGTTGCCTGTATTGTTTTCCTCTTGTATCTATCACCGTTTACGACGCTGTCAGATCAGGAGCTGGTTGTATTTTTTGCAACGACGGTTCTTTTGATTCTCGGGATCGGGCTGTTCAATCTCGGTGCTGACCTCGCTATGACACCGATGGGTGAGCAAGTTGGTGTCGGTCTGACAAAGTCAAGGAAGACCTTTCTTCTTCTGACGGTCAGCTTTCTGCTCGGTGTTCTGATTACGGTTTCCGAGCCTGACTTGACGGTGCTGGGGGAACAGTTAAAGGAACTGATTGACAAAGATCTTCTGATCTGGACGGTCGGTATCGGTGTCGGTCTGTTTCTGACGCTGTCGGTGATGAAGATCATCTTTCAAAAGAGCCTTTCCTCACTTCTTATGTATTTTTACATGATTCTGTTTGCAGCCGCATCACTTGTCATTATGAACGGCGGCGGTGATTTTCTGTCTGTTGCATTTGACTCCGGCGGTGTTACAACTGGTCCTGTTACCGTTCCGTTTCTGATGGCGCTCGGTGTCGGTATTGCATCGACGATCGGCGGTAAAAACGCATCGGAAAACAGCTTCGGTATGGTTGCGATGTGTTCGGTCGGACCGATTCTCGCGGTGCTCCTGCTTGGGCTTTCCTCATCGGGGGAGATGAACTATGCCGTGCCGTATCAATCGGTTTCCGAAATCCTGCCGGGGCTTGTCCATACGTTTATCGGTGTCATGGAAGAGGTCGCCATTGCGCTCGGTATGATCATTGCGGCGTTTGTTGTCCTCCAGCTCACCGTATTGCATCTGCCGAAGAAAAAGCTGATTCAGATTGCAATCGGCATTCTGTATACATACTTTGGTCTCGTTCTGTTCCTCGGCGCTGTCAACATCGGCTATATGCCTGTCGGTTACCGACTTGGCTGTGAGCTTGCCGATCAGGCACCGCAGTTCATCATCTGCTTTGGTTTTCTGCTTGGTCTTGTTGTTGTTCTTGCGGAGCCTGCGGTTCATGTCCTCAAAAAACAGGTTGAGGGAATCACGGACGGTCGTATCCGCGGTACTTCCATGATGCTTGCGCTGTCCATTGGTGTCGGCATTTCGCTGGCACTGTCGATGATCCGCATCATTTTCGATTTCAGCATCTTTTATTATCTGATTCCCGGTTATCTTCTGTCGCTCGGACTGTCGTTCTTTGTGCCGTCCATCTATACCGCGATTGCCTTTGACTCCGGCGGTGTCGCATCGGGTCCTTTGACCTCCGGCTTCATTCTGCCGTTTGCAGTCGGTATCTGCGCGATGCTCGGCGGTGTTGACAAGGTTCTTGAAAATGCCTTCGGAATTGTTGCGATGGTTGCAATGACGCCGCTGATTACGATTCAGCTGCTCGGTTTCCGTTCTGTTGTAACGGCTGCTGTCCGCCGCAGAATTGCGATGCGTCGGATCCTCGATGCGGATGATGACCGTATCATTGAATTTATGTGACAGGAGGAACAACTATGAACCAAAAGAAAACCGTATCCGGCGGCGATCTGCTCAAGTGTAAGCTCCTCGTCACGGTTGTGGATCATCGAAAAGAAGATTTCTTTATCGACTATATTCAGGAAAACGGTGCCAATCTGCAGCTGACCATGCGCGGAGAGGGTACAGCAAAAACGGAGATGCTCCGTATGCTTGGCTTGACCGATTCCGAAAAAACAGTTTTGCTCAGCGTTATCCGTGAGGATCTTTCCCGTGCTTTGTGTGACGGTCTTGCGGAGAAATTCAAAACCGTGAAGAACGGACAGGGAATTGCATTTACGATTCCGCTGTCGAGTGTGGTCGGCGCTCTCGTATATCGCTTTTTATCCGATCAGAAAACAGGAGGTACAGTTTGATGAGTCATACGCATGAATGTATTTTATGTATCGTCAACGCGGGTTTTTCCGACGATGTCATGGATGCCGCAAAATCAGCAGGAGCACGCGGCGGTACTGTTCTCCATGCACGCGGAACAGGTGCCCGTGAGGCAGAAACCTTCTTTGGCATTACTGTGCAGGAGGAAAAGGAAATCGTCATGATCCTCGTTGAGGCAGAGATCAAAGCGGATGTGCTTCATACGCTGTATCACGCAGTTGGCTTGAACACCCCCGGACAGGGAATCGCGTTCTCTCTTCCTGTCGATGAGGTTGTCGGAATCGGCTCCGGCACACCTGAAAAATCCTAAGACGAACCATGCTGCATAAAAGAGCTGCTGTCGCGGAAAATTCGGTCTGCGGCGGCAGCTGTGTTTTGGTGTGTTCTGACAAAGATACAATACAGAGAAGTGCTTGACTTGATGTGTGTTCCGTGGTATAATAAAAACAAACAGAAACATAATGTAAGGAAGTACAGCTTCAATCTATACAGAGAAAGGAACGGATTTCAAATGAAACATTGCGATATTGTCATTGTCGGTGCGGGACCTGCGGGTATATTCTCCGCATTGGAGCTTCTTCGTGCAGAAGTGCCGTACAAAGGAAAGATCATCATTGTCGAAAAAGGTCAGCCGATCGAACGGCGCCGCTGTCCGAAAACAGTGACGCGTCAGTGTGTCGACTGCAAGCCTTACTGTCATATCACGACGGGATTTTCCGGTGCAGGTGCATTTTCCGACGGTAAGCTGTCCCTCTCAGCGGAGGTCGGCGGTGTTCTGCCCGATCTGATCGGTTATGACTTTGCGCAGGAAATGATCGAATATACCGATCAGATCTACCTCGATTTCGGTGCTGATCCGCACGTGGAAGGTGTCAGCAACCCCGAAAAGGTCAAGGAGATCCGCCGCCGTGCCATTCATGCCGGGTTAAAGCTCGTTGATTGTCCGATTCGTCATCTTGGTACGGAAAAGGCGCAGGAGCTGTACGGTGCAATTCAGAACTGGCTGATCGACCATGGCGTTGAGATTCTGTTCGGGTATGAATGTACCGATCTGATTTTGGAAAATGATTGCTGCCGCGGAATTTCCGTGCATCACAGCATGGGCAGAGAATCCGATTTTGAGATTTCCGCACGCCATACAATCGTCGCAACCGGCAGACGCGGTGCTGACTGGCTTGAGAAACTTTGCAACGAGCATCACATTGCGCATCAGCCGGGTACGGTCGACATCGGTGTGCGTGTCGAAGTCCGCAATGAGATTATTGAGGACATCAATGAAGTCCTTTATGAATCGAAACTCATCGGATATCCGAAGCCCTTTAAGAACAAAGTGAGAACCTTCTGTCAGAATCCCGGCGGCTTTGTTGCACAGGAAAACTACGACAACAATCTTGCAGTCGTAAACGGACATTCCTACAAGGAACTCAAATCCCAGAACACGAATCTCGCCATTCTGTGTTCGCACAACTTCACGGAGCCGTTCAACCAGCCGATCGCCTATGCGCAAAAGGTCGGTGAGCTGACGAATATGCTGGGTGCCGGTCACATCATGGTGCAGCGCTTTGGCGATATTTTGGACGGTAAGCGCACGTGGCAGAAGGAACTTGCGTTCTCCAACGTAAAACCGACGCTGCCCGATGCTGTTGCGGGGGATATCACCGCCGCGATGCCGTACCGTGCCATGACGAACATCATCGGCTTTATTCAGGCGGTTGATTACGTTGTTCCGGGTTTTGCGTCCAATGAAACGCTGCTTTACTCACCGGAGCTGAAATTCTATTCCAACCGCGTCAAAATGGATACTGATTTCCGAACCTCGATTGAGGGTCTCTACTGTCTCGGTGACTCTTCCGGTTGGACAAGAGGTCTGATGATGGCATCCGTTATGGGTGTTCTGATGGGCAGAAAGCTTCTGCGCGATGAAAATGGTCTTGTATAAAAATTTTTAATATAAAGGAATAACAAACATATGAACAAGAGAACGCTTTCCATGATGCTTGCCTTTCTTGCTGTTGCCGGTGCGGTTTCCGCATGCGGCGATGCAGGTGCCGGTGAAACCAAAGGAACCAATGCCGTCGGCACAACTGCGGCTGTCACAGATGCCGAGGAGATTGTGGAGGACAACGGTCGTTCCGGTGTGAAGGACGATCTTCCCGCAGACCTTGACCTGGGTGGTCAGACTGTCCGTTTTATGGTTCGTGCAGGTGACCTTGATACCTCCTCGGAATTTATTGCAGAGGCGACCAACGGTGACGTTGTCAACGACGCAACCTTTGCACGCAATCAGGCAGTTGAGGAACGTCTGAACGTCAAAATCGACTTTATTCAGCAGAATGTCAACCGTCACGGCGGTTATACCGATACCATCCGCAAGTCGGTAACTGCCGGATCTGACGATTTTGAAGTGTTTGCAGACGGTCTTTACAACACGGTTCCCCTGACGATGGAAGGTATGCTTCTGGATATGCAGACGTTGGACTATCTTGATTTCAGCAAGCCCTGGTGGAACCAGACGTTTATGGAAATGACCCGGTTCAATGACCGCAATTACCTTGTCATGGGTGAACTTTCCCAGACCATGATTTCGGGTACATTCGCGATGTTCTTCAACAAGACCATGTTCAAGGAATACTATCCCGACGATCCCACATTGTATGAAACCGTCAACGCAGGACAGTGGACGATTGAAAAGCTGATTTCCTACTGCACACCGCTGTACAGAGACTTGAACGGTAACGGTCAGGCGGATGAATTTGACCAGTACGGTCACTTCTTTACCAATACCAAAACGCTTGCGGCAGACTCTTTCACGGGCGGCGCCAATATCAGCCTGATGGTCAAGGAATCTGACGGCGTTTATGTCTTCGGCGGTCTCAATGACCGTGCGGCAAAGTTCTATTCGCTGATGGATACATTGCTGTTTGAAAACAACAACACCTGCAGAACGCCCGACAACAATGAGGATGTCTTCAACACCATGAAGAACGGACAGACGATGTTTACAACGTGGATGCTGACCGGCGTCAACTATCTGCGCGACATGGACGACGACTACGGTATCATTCCGATGCCGAAGCTCGATGAGGCGCAGGATGGCTATACCTCGTACTGTCACGATGCATCTTCCGCTTTCGGTATTCCCGCAACGGAAAACGACCCGAACACCTCTGCCGCTCTTCTTGAAGCTATGGCGGCGGAAACTTATCGTGTTGTCACGCCCGCATACTTTGAAACTGCGCTCAAGGGCAAGTATTCCCGCGACTCCGAAACCTCGCAGATGCTTGATCTCATCGTTGAGGGTGTCTACCTTGATGTCGGATACATTTTCGGCAACAGCCTCGGACATCCCATTGACCGCATGAGAACCATTCTCGCATCCTCCACAAACTGCGATAAGGCCATTTCCACGATGACCAAGGGTGAGTCGATGTATCTGAAGAACATGGCAAAGATCATCGAAAAGTACGACGCACTGGAATAAGTATCTGTCCATACATACAGAAAACCGGGATCCCGATGCTGTTTCGGAATCCCGGTGATTTATTGTTGGTTAATCTTCGTATTTTTCAACGTATTTGTCGATGGCTTTCTGTGCGCGCTTGGACGAAGAAGCGATCTTCTTCACAAGGTTGTTTGAGTGATTGGAAACCATATCGCTGATGCCGCGGTCGATTTCGGTGATATCGAGCTGCCAGTCAAAGTCGTACTTCTTGGAAGCAAACATCAGATCAACCGTAGCGTGGGAGTCTTCGTCGCGCAAAATCTTTTCGTCCAGGAACACATCGTAGAATGCCGGAGTCAGTGTAAACATCGATTCATACGCCATGGCATCGGTGATGAGCGCGGTGATGTGAGCATCGGGAACTGTGATCGGAATGGTCACGGGAGCAGAACCGCCGGTAACCGTACAGCAGTACTGTTTCTGTGCTTCGTTCCACTTCGGAATCGGAAGCAGTCCGAAGTCGGATTCCATATCACGCATGTTGACTGTTGCGCCGAAATTGCCGACCCAGAAAAGGGCGCGGTTTTCACGGAAGACACGGTCAATCGCTTCGCCGTCTTCGCCAAACAGATTGTCTGCGCGGCGGCTTTCACGGATGATGACACCGGGGGTGGAAATGGCAAAGTCGATGTAATCCGTCAGCTTTGTCATGACATCCTCGGATTCCCAGTTGGAAAGATACGCGTCCGTTGCATCGTCGTAAATGACCGTATGCATATCGGCGCCGACTGCCATAAAGTAAGGACCGTCGTCGAATGTAATCATGCCGTAGAGATCATACACTCCCATTGCACCGTCACCGTCGAGATCGCTGTATATGTTCTTGGTACGCGATTTCATCAGCTCCCATGTCCATGTGCCGTCGAGAACATGTTGATAGAAATCGTTATAGTCATACTTATTGGCAAGCTCTTTGTTGAACATGACGCACATCTGGGATAAATCGTCCTTGATGGTGATTGCACCGGTCGTGACAAACTGTTTGCCGTAGATGGCAAGGTCACGGATGGGCTGATCCCACCATGCCGCATCCAGCTTCAATTCAGGAAGCTCCGATAAGTTCATAAAAAGACCGATGGCGCAGAGATCCGTTGTCTGGGACATGGAGTCAATGATCATTAAATCGGTGAAATCATCGCCTGCCATAATGGCATTGCGGGCATCACGGTCATCTTCTTCTGCGGTAAGCAGACTGATCGTACAATTATACTGCTCTTCTACGGCGAGATTGCGGCGGTAGATTGCATCGTTGATCGTATCGCCATTTTCTTCCTCTGCATCCCACTGCACCTGATTGTTGACAAGAACGCTGTTTTGGTCAACGGTCACGCGGAAAGCATAACCGTTGGTATCCTCGGGGAGGGGTGCGATATCGGCATACTGTGCACGCAGCGGATCTTCGGTTACAACGACCTCGGTTTCTGTAATTTCAGCCGTTTTCGCCGGCAGCTTTGATGCGGTATCTTCTGATCCGCATGAGACAATGGTGCCGAGGCAGAGAAGGGCGGTCAATGCGGCGGTCATATGTTTTTGTTTGGCAGTGTACATAGAGAAGAGCTCCTATCTGTGCGAAAATCGTTTTGTTGGTTACATTTTTGCACAATTCCTTCATAATGTCAACTATATTCGTAATATTTATGAATGATTCACAAACGGAACATGTACAAAAATATAAGAATCACAAAAACATTGCGGAAATTACAGAAAGTCTCTTTACAAAAGAGTGTGAATCGGGTATAATAATGGTATTCAAAATAAAATAAGAGAGGTTTATCCCATGTCTGAAAAGAAAACTCTTCACATCATTCCGCACTCCCATTGGGACAGAGAATGGTATCTCCCCTTTGAGACGCACAGAACTCGTCTTGTCAAACTCTTTGACACGCTCATTGAGCTGATGGAAAAGAACCCCGATTACACCTACTACCATATGGACGGTCAGTTTGTCGTCATTGAAGACTATCTGGAAATCCGTCCGCAGATGAAGGACAGACTTCTGGCACTTGTTAAGGCTGACCGTATTCAGGTCGGTCCGTGGTACATTCTGCAGGACGAATATCTGACCTCCGGTGAGGCAAATGTCCGCAATATGCTCTACGGTATCAAGCTCTGCAAAAACTTCGGTGCAGATCCCGTCATGTCCGGCTATTTCCCGGATGCATTCGGCAACATTTCGCAGGCACCGCAGATCCTGCGTGGCTTTGATATTGACAATGCCATTTTCGGTCGCGGTCTGAACGATATGGGCGCTGACAATGTTGTTGTCAAGCAGAACGGTATCACCAAGAGCGAAATGCTGTGGCAGTCGCCCGACGGTTCTGAGGTCATCGGTATTATGTTCGCAAACTGGTACTGCAATGCCATGGAACTGCCGACCGACAAGGAAGCACTCGCTGCAAAGCTCGAAAACGTCATCAACGGCGCAGAGCGTTTTGCAACCACGCCCGAGCTGCTCGGTATGAACGGCTGTGACCATCAGCCTGTCCAGGTCAATCTGACTGAAGCCATCACGCTTGCAAACGAAGTTCAGGATAAGGTATATGTCAAGCAGTCCAACTTCAAGGAATATGTGGATCTGATCCGTCCTTACCGTGATCAGCTTGCTGCCTATCAGGGTGAAATCGCAGGTCAGCTGACCACGGGCCGCTGTCTGCTCATCAACACCGCTTCCTGTCGTATGGACATCAAACAGGAAAATCAGCGCGTACAGAATCTGCTTGAGCGCATTGCAGAACCGCTGAACGCGTATACGTTCATGTACGGCGATAAGTACGATTCCGATTACTATCTGTACGCATGGCGTATTCTCATGCAGAACCACCCGCATGACTCCATCTGTTCCTGCTCGCACGACGATATCTACGACGAAATGATGACCCGTTTCCAGAAGTCCGGCAATACTGCGCAGGCTCTGCGTGACGCATCTCTTGACTATCTTGCGGCAAACACCGACACAACGGCAGGTGCTGACCGGAACATTCTTGTCTTCTCCGCAGAAGCAGGTGTCGGTATGACCGAGATTGAAACCAAGGTTGATTTCCCGCTCGGTACGACCGATATGATTCATATTGAAGATATGAAGGGCAATATCATTCCCGCTGATATCAAGGCGCTCGGCAGAACCTTTACCTACACGCTTCCCGATGACCGTTTCCGTCAGCCGACCTTTGTTGACCGCTTTGAAGTCAAGATGCAGCTTCCTGCTGACGGCTTCATCGGTACCAGAATGTTCAAGGCTGTTCCCGGTGCGATTGACCGCAAGACCACCGTTACCTATGAAAACGGTTTTCTTGCCAACGAGCGTCTGCGCGTCGAATTCAACGAAAACGGCTCGTTCTCGGTTACCGATCTTGCAACCGGTTCTATTCTCGGTCTGTGCAATATCTTTGAAGATGTCAAGGATGGCGGCAATACCTATAACTTTGAACCCGTTGCAGGAGACATTGCACTCCTGACTGACAATGCAAAGGCAGAATATACCGTTTCTGTTGGTGCATACGGCATTACCGTTACCGCAAGCATCAAGACGGAACGCTGTGACTTCACCGCTGCTGTCACACTGACCGAAGGCTCCGATCGCGTTGATGTCAAGACCACCGTCGACAACCACGCAGAAGACCACCGTATCCGCGCATTGTTCTATAACGACGTCAAGACGGATGTTGTATATGCGGCAGGACAGTTTGACCTCGTTGAACGTAATATCAAGCCGGCAGAAACCTGGATCAATCCGTTCAATACCCAGCGCGCTGAGCAGTTTGTCATGCTGAACGATGCACGCGGCGGTTTCATCTGCGCTCACCGTGGCTTAAATGAATACGAAATCCTGCAGGATGGCAGAAATACCATGGCACTGACACTCCTCCGTTCTGTCGGTGAAATCGGTGACTGGGGTGACTTCCCGACACCGAAGGCACAGTGTATCGGCAAGTATACGCTCGAGTATGCGCTGATCCCGTTTGCCTGTGAGGGCAGAGAAGCGGCAGTTTCCTCCGCTTATGTCTATGCCTCCAACGCGCTGTCCGCTGTCGATACCGACAAGCACGCCGGTTCCATGCCCGCTGAGAATGTGGTGGTTACCCTTTGTGATCCGATGCTTCGTCATGCGGCTCTGAAGCGCGCAGAAGACGGAGAGGGTCTTGTCCTGCGTCTTTACAATATTGATGACAAGGCACGCACCGCATCGATGACATTTGCTCCTGCCATTAAGACGGTTCATACATCCGAGCTTGATGAGCGTGTCGGTGAGGCACTTGCTATGGACAACGGTACGGTTACCGTCTGTGTTCCCGCAAAGAAGATTGTCACCTATCGTCTGAAGTAATTTCTATTTATACGCTCCGTGTTCACCGCACGGGGCGTATATCTTTGTTTGTTGTCTTTACCGTTTCTTTGCCGATGTGTTAAATTTTTAATTAAACGGGGATTCATTGACAATATAGACAAAATATGGTACAATAGATACAGAATATAAAATGGGGAAATATGGTGCTTCCAGTACCATATAAAGGAATGTTTTATGAGTAAAATCAAAAAAATCCTTTTTGATACCGATCTTGGCGGCGACTGTGACGATGTCGCTGCGGCGGCGATCCTCTGCAATCTTGCAAAAGCGGGAGAAGCGGAAATTGTTGCGGCAACATACTGCATCGGCAATCCGTGGGGCGGATGGTTTTTGAAATATGAACTCGAGTTTTTCGGATTCAGCGACGTTCCCGTCGGCGTGCTGAAGGATGAGGGCTTCATGTGGGAGCCGAACTATGCAAAATATTCCCGCCCGTATGTCGAGCGTATGCAGATTCCGACGCCGGAGCTACCCGATGCGGTTCGTGTTCTGCGCCGTGCACTGGCGGATAACGGAGGAAAACGGGATATCACGCTCGCAGCCGTCGGTCCTCTGCGCAACATTGCAAATCTGCTGAAATCCGGTGCTGACGATATCTCCGAAAAAACGGGTCGTGAGCTGATTGCAGAAAATGTTGTCGAATTTGTCACGATGCTTGGAAACTTCACAAGCACGGAAGCGGTTGAATGGAATGTCTTGATGGACATCCCGTCCGCACGTCTTTGTGTATCGGAAATGCCCGTTCCCGTTGTGTTTGCACCGTGGGAAATCGGCGGTCACATCATCACGGGTCAGCGTCTTGACGAAGTTCCCGAGGATCATCCTGTTCGTGCGGCGTATACGCTGTATGCTGACGGAAAGCATCACACGCGTATGAGCTGGGATCTTGTCACGGTTTACTGTGCCGTGCGTTCCGACACCCCACTGTATGAAAGAAAACCGTTTCATGCCGTGGTCAACGAACGCGGAGTGACGCTTCCAGAGGAAGGGAACAACATGGTTTGTCTTGTGCAGCTGGCAGACGATGGCGAAATTGTATCGACGCTCAATGCGTTGATGATGTAATTGTGCTGATATGAAAGAACCAACTCGGTTTTACCGCGCGATGCTGTTGTTTCAGGTCTACTCAAGTGCAATCGCGTCCATCGTGTGTCCGCCGCTGCTGCTTGGACTGCTCGGAAATTATCTGCATACACGTTTTGACTGGAATCGCGGCTGGATGGCGCTGTTAATCCTGTTCGGATTGTTTATCGGTTTTACTTCGGCGATTTCTTATCTGAAAAAATCAGCGAAGATCACCGCTTGGCGCAGTCAGACGGAACGTGACAGTCCGTATCGTATCCACAAAGAGAATGAAGACAAAAAGTCATGAACATAATGGTATAAGGTAACAAAGATGACTCAAACTGTTACATTCAAAGAGACCCTGAAAATTCTGATCGGCGAAGTCATTGTGCTTGCGTTGATGTTTTGCGTATTCTTTCTGTTCGATCGTTTTGATCTCACGGTCGTATGGGGTGGTTTGCTTGGTGCCGCGGCAAATCTGATCTATTTTCTTATGATCTGTTTCAGTGTAAACAGCGCGGTACGTGAACAAGACGAAAAGCGTCAGAAATTGTCGCTTTCTATATCATACTATCTGCGATTTGCGGTTCTCGGGATTTTGATCGCCATCGGATTGAAGTTGGACTTTTTCAACAATATCGCTGTGATCATTCCGGTGTTTGCAACGCGCCCGATCATTACAGTTGCAGAGGGTTTAAGGAAGGGGGTTAAGGAATAATACTATGGACGGTCCCCGCATATTATGGACGATTCCCATTCTCGGCGGTATCACCATCACGCAGACAACGCTGACATCCTGGATCGCTATGATTGTCATCATGGCGGCGGCATGGTTTCTGTCACGGAATCTATCTGTAGACAAACCGAGCAAAAAACAGATTGTTCTTGAAAAAATCATCGGTATGCTCTATGATATGGTCGAGAGCACGATGGGGAAGCACAACCTGCATTTTGCGCCGTATATCGGTGCGCTGTTTGCGTCTTCCATCGTCGGTACACTGCTTGGTATGACGAATATCCTGCGTTCCGCTACGGCTGATCTCAGCACAACGGCGGCGTGGGCACTCGCTACGACGGCACTGACCTGGTACGGCGGTATCAGAAACAATGGCTTCGGCGGCTGGCTCAAGGGCTTTACCGAACCCGTTGCTGTTATGACACCGATGAACATCGTATCGGAGCTTGCAAATCCGATCTCAATGTCCTTCCGTCACTTCGGTAATATTGCCGGCGGCTCGGTTCTGACGACACTGATTTACTCGGCACTTGCCGCGCTCAGTTCGTTCTTGCTGCAGTGGATTCCCGTGAAGATGATCAATACGATCCCGATCTTCCAACTCGGTATTCCGGCGTTCTTATCGATTTATTTCGACTTGTTCTCCGGATTTGTACAGGCTCTGGTCTTCTCGATGCTGACCATGGTCTATGTCGGCGGCGCATTCCCGCCCAAGGAACTTGAAAACTGAATCTGAATCGTAACACGATTTCAAAAATCAAAACATTATTTTTGGAGGTAACAATATTATGGAAATGGCAGATGCAATCGTAAAGGCAGCTTGTGCACTCGGTGCAGGTCTTGCAATGGGTCTTGGTGCTATCGGTCCCGCAATCGGTGAAGGTAACGCGGTTGGTAAGGCTCTGGAAGGTATGGCTCGTCAGCCTGAAGCATCCGGCGATCTTCGTTCCACGATGATCCTCGGTTGTGCGATTACCGAATCTACCGGTATTTACTCGCTGGTCGTAGCACTTCTCCTGCTGTTCGTATTCTGATATCGGAACACTCGCTATCCTATCACGAACAAAAATAAAGGACGGAAGTTATTATGCCCGAATATCAATCTTTTGTCGGTCTTGATATCTGGACGATGATCTTTGCATGGGGAAACCTGATCATTCTGTTTCTTTTTTTGAAAAAGATCTTATTTGTGCCGCTGAAGAATATCATCGATCAAAGACAGAAGCAAATCAAGGACATGTATGATGAAGCGCAGTCTGATAAAGATGCTGCAGCCGCCATGCGTGCCGAATATGAAGAAAAACTCGCACAGGCAAGCGCACAGGGTGAGGAAATCATCCGTTCCGCGACTGCCCGTGCCCATAAGCAGGAGGAGGACATCATCCGCGAGGCAAATGAAACTGCCGCAAAGAACCTCCGCCGTGCCGACGAGCAGATTGAAATGGAAAAGAAGAAGGCTCTGAACCAGATCAAGGATGAAGTCTCGTCGATGGCAGTGGACATTGCGTCCGCTGTGATTGAAAAGAATCTTTCGGAGGAAGATAACCGGGAGATCGTTGACCGCTTTATCGGTCAGCTCGGAGAAGACCAATGATCGCCGCCGAGGAATACGGGCGTGCACTGTTTATGCTTGCACAGGAAGCAGGGGAAGACGGACCGTCAGATTACCTCTGTACGCTTGAGCAGGTAGATGCACTCCTGCAGACAAAGCCCGAATATCTGAAATTGCTTGACACGCCCGCCGTTCCGATCGATGAAAGACTCGGTCTGATCGATGAAGCCTTCGGGGTGTGCGAGAAAAATATCATCAACTTTTTCAAGATTCTCTGCGAAAAATATGCATTCTGTCATCTGCATGACTGCGTCAAGGCATATCAGAAGATGTACCGTGAAGTATATGCAGTTGCAGAGGTCACTTGTACTACCGCTCAACCGTTGACGGAACACCAGAAAGAGACGCTTTACGAAAAGCTGAACAGCGTGACCGGAAAAGAGATCATTCTGACCTGTCATGTCGATCCTTCCTTGGTCGGCGGTATGGTTCTTGTGATCGACGGCAAACAGCTGGACGGATCTGTAAAGGTACGTCTGGATACGTTCCGCCGGAATCTTGCAGAGATCATTGTTTAAAGAAAGGAGATAACTTTTGCAGGGCAAGAGTTATGATCGAATATGCAGCTGAAAATAGACGATATCAGCAAAATTATCGCCGATCAGATCAAAAACTACGCCGCAAAGACGAAAGAAGATGAAATCGGATATGTCATTACAGTCGGTGACGGTATCGCAAAGGTACACGGCATCGAAAAATGCAAGTCCAATGAGCTTCTGAAGTTTGCAAACGGCTCTTACGGTATGGCGCTGAACCTGGAAGAAACATTCGTCAGTGTCGTTATGCTCGGTACTGACGTCGGTATCAACGAGGGAAGCATTGTTACCCGTACCGGTGAAGTTGTTTCTGTTCCTGTCGGCGACGCCATGATCGGTCGCGTTGTCAATGCGCTCGGTCAGCCTATCGACGGAAAAGGTCCGATTACTGCGGCAGAAATCCGTCCGATTGAAAAGAAGGCTCCGGGTATCATTGAACGTAAATCCGTTTCACAGCCGCTGCAGACCGGTATCAAGGCAATTGACGCTATGATTCCGATCGGCCGCGGACAGCGTGAACTTATCATCGGTGACAGACAGACCGGTAAGACGGTCATCGCCACCGATACGATCATCAACCAGCGCGGCAAGGATGTCATTTGTATCTACGTCGCGATCGGTCAGAAGAATTCGACCGTTGCACAGCTTGTCGAAACGCTGACAGAAAACGGTGCGATGGATTATACCATTGTTGTTTCCGCTACTGCGTCCGAAATGGCACCGATCCAGTATATCGCACCGTATTCCGGTGTTACCATGGCGGAATACTTTATGGATCAGGGCAAGGACGTTCTGATCGTTTATGACGATCTGTCCAAGCACGCGGTCGCATACCGTGCGCTGTCCCTTCTGATTCGCCGTCCTCCGGGCCGTGAAGCATATCCCGGTGACGTCTTCTATCTGCACTCCAGACTTCTGGAACGTGCGGCAAAGATGTCTGACGAATACGGCGGAGGCTCGATCACCGCACTGCCGATCATCGAAACGCAGGCAGGTGACGTTTCCGCATATATTCCCACCAACGTCATTTCCATCACCGACGGTCAGATCTTCCTTGAAACGGAACTGTTCCACTCCGGTGTCAGACCGGCGGTTAACCCCGGTATTTCTGTCTCCCGTGTCGGCGGTTCTGCACAGATCAAAGCAATGAAGAAGGTCTCCGGTCCTCTGAAGCTGCTGTACTCGCAGTACAGAGAACTGCAGTCCTTTGCACAGTTCGGTTCCGATCTTGATGCGGATACCAAAACCCGTCTGGAACAGGGCGCGCGTATCGTCGAAGTTCTCAAGCAGGACAGAAACGCACCGCTGCCGGTTGAGCTGCAGATCATCATCATCTATGCGGTTACGAACAATCTGCTTGCTGAGGTTCCTGTCGCAGAGATCCGTCGGTTTGAGAAAGAACTCTTTGACCATATCAATACACTGCATCCTGAGCTTGTCGAGATGATTGGTGAAAAGAAGGTCATGGATGACGAGATGGAAGCAGCGATCAGAAATACGGTAAAGGCATTTGTCAATGTATTTCTCTGCAAGCCTGCGGACAGCGAGGGATAAGAGATGGCCGGAGCAAATATGAAGGCCATCAAAAGCCGCATCAAGAGTGTTGAGAGCACGCGTCAGATTACCAAAGCGATGGAACTCGTCGCTTCCTCAAAGCTGCGCCGTGCAAAACAGCAGGAAGAAGCGGTCAAGCCGTATTACAGCATGCTGCTCGATACCATCCGCGACATCGTCCGTGTCGGCTGTGAACGCCATCCGCTGATCAATGCAAAGCCCGAGGCGACGGCGACCTGTTATGTAGTTATCGCCGGTGACAGAGGTCTTGCGGGCGGGTACAACAACAACCTGTTCCGTCTTGTCCGTGAGCAGATCAAGGACGGCGACTGTGTCATTCCTGTCGGTAAAAAGAGTGTAGATTATTACTCGAAGCAGTCATATGCGATTCTGTCAACCGATTTTATGCCTGCGGCAGATGTCGGTATTGCACAGTCACATGAAATTGGCTCGATTGTCTGTCAGGCATTCCGTTCGGGTAAGGTCGGTCGTGTCGTTGTGGCATACACCGAATTTGCATCGATGCTGTCCCAGATTCCCAAGACGCTGGAGTTGTTTCCGCTGGAACGTGATGTTCTTCGAGCGGAGCAGACAAAGAAAACGGGCAGGGAAGAGATGGAATCCGAGAAACTGAAGCTGCAGCCCGATACTATATACGAACCGTCCCCTGAGGCGGTCCTTGAAACGGTTATCCCACAGTATGTGTCCGGTATGATTTTCGGTGCGGTCTGTGAAGCGGCAGCATCGGAATTTGCGGCGCGCAGAACGGCGATGAATGCTGCAAACAAGAACGCGGATGCGATGATCTCGGATCTGACGCTGCGTTATAACCGTGCGCGTCAGGCAATGATCACGCAGGAAATCACGGAAATCATTGCAGGCTCGGAAGCACTCTGATAAAATCCGTTTAGTAATTGCCTCAAAAACAAACGAGAATAATAAAAGGATATTAATAATATGCAGGAGCAAAGCATTGGCAAGTTGATTCAGATCATCGGGCCTGTTCTTGATATCCGTTTTCCCGACGGACATCTCCCCGATCTTCTGAATGCTATTGTAATTAAAGACGGAGACCGTACCATCGTCAGCGAAGTTGCACAGC
>JAFYTT010000070.1 GCA_017558715.1 Clostridia bacterium
GATGCATTATGTCACATCACATCCCGCAAAATATGAAAAATGCGGCATCCGGTATGATGCGGATGAATATACCGTCACGTCCGAGGACTGGTACCGCTTGCAAACACAGAAATAAGAAAAATCCGGCCTGCGAAAGGTCGGATTCACTTTTTATGGCTTTTCCCGTTTCAGATACAGTACAGATTGATATCCCACGCCGGAACATACGGGAATCTGCGCAGATACAGTCTGTAGTCCGGGTTCAGCTCCTTTATTAACATCGGCAGTGCGAATAAGTCCTCTGAGCGGTGATAAAGCGAAACAAGCAGACGCGGGGTGCTTGCGGCTATGGTTTCGGCACTTCCAAGCAGTGCTTCCCGCTCGGCCCCTTCGACATCGTATTTGATAAAATCGACAGATGCGCCGTTCAGAACCGCATCGGGACGTTCTGCCTCGATCTGTTTTTCCTTTGCCTGCTTGACGGCAATACCGCTCGTTCCGTTCTGTGCGATCGTCGAATTGCGGTTGCCCTCGACGCGGAAGGTCAGCGTCTCGCGCTTGTCCCATGCGGCATAGGGATACGCATGGACAGCGGCACGGGTTTCCCCTTCCGCATACAGGGACAGCTTTTTGAAATTGCGCGCATCGGGCTCCATTGCCCAAACCGTTTTCAGCTGCTGTGCGGCATCGAGCATGCCACGGACGGTATCCCCGTTGTAGGCACCGAGGTCAAGATAGGACCGTACCGACTCCGGCTGAACCAGCTCCCGCATGACCTGTTCCTCATCCGACACAGCCGCACGCAGATAACATAGCTTGCCGGACAGCTTATAATTGATGATATTTTCATAGATCGAACGTGATTCTTCGTCCGCAAGCATCTCATAAACCGCTTCAAATTCTGAAATGTGCTCACAGAACCAATCATAGGTAAACAGCGTATCGCCGGACACGGGAACATCGGGTGCGACTGTTTGAAAGCGTGCGTCGATTTCGTCAAACTTTACAAGCACTTCCGGCAGGGACGACGCAAACGAGATCACGACGAGCATATCGGGGTATTTTTCACACGCCTCTGAATAGGACAGCACACGTTTGCCGTGGAAGGAATGTCCGCGCACAAATCCATCGGACGCAAAAAAATCGGCGACCTCGACACCGAGGGTCTCCATCACGGCAAGAATCTTATCGGCGCCGTTGCCCATGCCGTACAGGACAATCGGTTTTTCGGTTGTTTTCAGGGTATGCCAGACATCGGTCGTTTCAAGTATCTGCACAGTCGTCACCTCATCTTCAATTACTGCTATCATTATACAGGAAAAAGAGTAAAAAGTAAAGTCTGTGTGCGAAAAATTTACACTTATGACTTGACTTTCCATCCAAAATCGGGTATCATATAAGAATATAGAATATAAATAGCAAGGAAACGGACCGTAACAGCAGATGATTGTACTTGATTTACAGAACGAAAACCGACAACTGCATACAGAAGACCTGACTGGCATCCGTATTTCCGCGGCGCTCGGGTTCTTTGACGGTGTCCATCTCGGTCATGCGGCATTGCTCCGCGCGGCGTGTGAGGAAGCCTCTGCCCACGGTGCGCTCCCTGCGGTCTGGACATTTCCCGATTCGCCGTTTCCGGGACGCGGGAAGCAGCTGACGACGCTTTCAGAAAAACTGTCTCTCTTTGCCGCTCACGGCATCCGTTATGCGTTTCTCTACGCGTTTGACGAGGTTCGTGCACTGTCCCCGGAGCAGTTTGTTGATGAAATCCTGATCGGGCAGTGTCATGTACGCGCCTGCGTCTGCGGCTATAATTTCCGTTTCGGTCACGGTGCCGTCGGAACGCCCGAACTCCTTGACAAGCTGCTTGCCGAACGCGCTTGTTCTCTGCGTCTGATCTCCGAGGTCTGTGTTGACGGTCAGCCTGTCAGCGCGACCCGTATCCGCACTCTCCTCACAGCCGGTGACACGCTCGCCGCCGCAAAATGTCTTGGCAGACCGTATTCCGTTTCCCTGCCTGTGGTTCACGGCAAAGCACTCGGACGCACAATCGGCATCCCGACGATCAATCAGAATCCGACAGAGAAGATGCAGATTCCGGCAGACGGCATTTACGCATCTACGGTCACCATTGACGGAAAAGCGTATCCCGCTGTCACAAACATCGGCTGTCGTCCGTCTGTCACCGAGGACAGCCATATTCCGAACATCGAAACCCATATCATCGGATTCAGCGGATGGCTTTACGACGAACAGGTTACCGTTTCCTTCCGTGAACGTCTGCGCGACGAGACACGATTCTCCTCACTCGATGCACTCAAAGCACAGATCAACGAGGATATCCGTGCATCCGAATCTTCTTTTTCTACTATCCAATGAAGGAGCTTTCATGAACATCAAAGCATTTCTGCGGCGTGCCGTGCTGCTTGTTATGATCCCTGTCCTCTTGTGTACGGGATTTTCCTTACCCGCGTTTGCCGTAGCGGACCCGGAGGATCTGACCTCACAGGCATGTCTCATTTATAATCTTGAAACCGACTCCATCCTCTACGGACGCGAGATCGATACCTCGGTCTATCCGACAGCACTGGTCAAAATGGTCGGCGCGATGCTGGCGCTGGAATATTATGCGGACAATCTTGACCAAGAACTGACCGTTCCTGCGGAAGCGTTGTCGGGTGTCTTTGGCAATACGATCAATCTCGTTGAGGGTGAAGTCATTACTGTGCGGAATCTGCTCTATGCTACGCTGATTTCCGGTGCCAACGATGCCATTTCCGTGCTCGGATATTCAATTGCCGGCAACGTCACGGCCTTCGTCAATATGATGAATTCCAAGGTGCAGGAGCTCGGCTGTAAGGATACCGTCTACACCAACTGTACCGGTATTCACGACCCCAATATGCGCACCACCGCCCGTGATGTCCTCCGCATTGCCCTGTATGCGTACACCAACTCCAACTACATGGCTATGTCCTCGGAGACCTCCCACGTCATTCCTGCGACAAACAAGCGCAAGGAACGCACGCTGAACAACCGAAATTACATCGTATCGACGCAGTATTATACAAAATACTACAATTCTCTCGCCAAAGGTATGTCTTCCGGTAATACCAAGGAAGGCGGCTACTGTCTGGTCACGTCCATCCGCCGTCAGGGCTGTACCTACCTTGTTGTCTGCATGAATTCCTACTTCAATGAGGAAGAAAACTACGTCTATTCCTACCGCGACTGCGAAACGCTCGTCGACTGGGCGTACAACAACTACAATTTCGTCAGCGTGGTGGACGATACAACGATGATCTGCGAAATGCCGGTCACGCTGTCCTCGGAGGTTGACTATGTCACCCTGCTGCCGGAGCATCCGATCGAAATGTTTTTGCCAAAAGATATCGACATCGATACGGCGATTGCGCTGGACTGGATTTTGTTTGACGACAAGATCGAAGCGCCGATCAAAGAGGGTGAAATCGCCGGTGTCATGACCGTCAAATACGACAACAATCTTGTCGCTTCGGTCAATCTGGTGACCAAGGGTGCGGTCTCCCGCAGTGAGTTCCTCTTTTTCTTAACGGTCATCCGCGGGATTGTTCAAAGCCGCATGTTCTTTGTCTGTGTCGCCGCCGCTGCCGTCATTGCGCTGTTCTATGTCTTCTTCAAGGCAGTCTACCGCGAAAAAGCACGCCGACGTGCAGAACGCAGACAGCGTCCCGAGCTGCGCCGCCGAAGATAAATGTAAGCATCCGTGTAACGATTACCGCACGGATGCTTTTGCTTTTCTGATATTTTGAATCCTGCTGTCCCGATATTGCGTGCATGAAGCAGGGTCTTGCGCAAATCAGAAGTGTTTGTCCTAATTCAGTATTTTATATTTCTTTTTTACTGAACAGTACACCGCGAATCCTATGATACCGCCAATCATATTCGTAATGATATCCGTAACATCACAACTTCTGTAGTGAAGTAAAAACACGGTCATGATAAGCTGAATCATCTCTATTAGAAAACTGAATAAAAACGTAGAGCCTATTACTTTGCTCATATCAATTTTCTTTTTCATAGTTGGATATAAAAAACCAAAAGGTACGGTCATAACAATATTCAAAAAAATCTGTTTTATGGCTCCGGAATATCCGGATATCAAATCATGAAACGGTTTCATGTGCACATAAGTAAAATTGATGGAACTATGATATTTCCATTTGGGATCAAAAGTAAAATCAATCGGTAAAATTGTTACACACATAACAAGATAAAGGTATAAATAAAAAATTGAAAAACGAATCTTATAGTATTGATCTCGTTTTCTCAAAAATATCTGATATATCATGAAATATACCAATACCATGATAATAAAACTTTCTATATATCCTAACATTTCCATCCTTTGCGAAATTCATCACTTCATCTGTACATCCATACCAATAACAGGCACAGCGGAAAATCAGCTATGCCTGTAACTGTTTAGCTAAAAACTGTCGTATGGATTTTAATGTGGTTTTTTCTCTTATCTGCGGTTCAGCTTGATCAGTGCCAGGATCAGAGCGGCAGATGCACATGCCATAGCACAAATGCTGATGACGAACGATGCGATTTTCATTTGCAATGTTCCTCCGTGTTTTTTTAATCAGTATATCATAAGTTTATGAATTTTTCAAGAAGCGGATGAAAATTTTCATTCAGCAGCGGAAGATACGCAGAAAAAACCAAAGAATCCGCAAAAAATCAGGAAAGTTTGATTATAAACATTGACAGGACGGGAAAAATGCGGTATAATTATCAAGGCAAATTGCAAACATATGTTTAATTAACGAAAACAACAGCAAGAATTGCTTGCTTTGATGAAGTTTCCATTGACAGAAAGGAGTCTATTTCCGATATGCTGCAAATTGATCGGATGCCCGAGGAGCTGATAAAACAGCTCGAAAGCCGCGGCATCACCTCCGATTCCATTTTGCTGTGCGCCAAAACCGATATTTCGCCGGAGCATGTGTACTGTGACAACTGGCTGATTGCGACCAAGGACGATCTGATCGTCGTCAGCGGTGTCAAAACCCTGCTTCCGAAGAATATGACCCCGGCACAGCGTTTTCTGCACCCCGAGCGGCTGCAATGCGATTTCACGGAAATCGGATACCAATACTACCCGATCCGAACGATTTTTGATCTCAAGCTCGAATCCCTGATCTCCGATGCGCGCCTGACCGCAAAACAGAAGGAGAACGAAGAGGACACAGGTACGTTTGTTCTGCTCTCTTATCTGTCCGGTACAGCAAAGAACAGTGCAAACCTGTTTGTCAAGTATTTCAATCAGATCAAAGAAAAAGGCGAGGTCACGCCGGACGAAGACGATTTCAATAAAGAAATCTTCTGTCCGAAGTGCGGTCGCCGTTACCCTGACCCCAACCGAAAGATCTGCCCGCACTGTATGGATAAAGGCAAGATCATCAAGCGCATGAGCGGGTTCTTCTTAAAGTACAAGTTCGGCATTCTGACGATCTTCATCATCATGGTACTCTCCGCGGTGCTGTCGGTCATCACGCCGTATTTCTCAAACGGCTTCTTCTATGATGAAATCCTCTCGGAGACAGGTGCGTTCTTCGGAAACATCCTGCTCGTTTTGATGATCATCGTCGGTACGCGTGTCATCAACATTTTCTTCTCGATGATCTCCTCCACGATCTCGGCGAAGATCACCGCGAATGTCGTTTATGACCTGAAAAAGACGATCTTCTCCTCGATTGAGCGTCTTTCCCTGTCGTTCTTCACAGGACGTCAGACGGGCGGTCTGATGACGCAGGTCAACTCTGATGCAACCTCCATTTACTGGTTCTTCGTCGACGGATTACAGCACTTTGTCATCAATGTCATGACGATCATCGTCATTGTCATTCTGATGTTCATCATGAATCCGCTGCTGGCGTTTTTATCGCTGATTACGCTGCCGCTGTTCGTATGGTCGATCAAGCTGATCTTTGCGAAGCTTGACAAGCTCCATGCAAAGCGCTTCTCTTCCCGCCGTTCGATGAACGCACAGCTGTCCGACGTTCTGACCGGTGTGCGTGTCGTCAAGGCGTTCTCCAAGGAAAAGGCGGAAATCAGCCGCTTCCATGCAAAGAGCGAACGCGCGGCATTCGATGACCGCTCTCTGACCACGTTTGAAACATGGGCATTCCCGTCGGTCGATATGCTGCTTTACATCGGCAATATCATGGTCTGGGCAATCGGCGGCTGGATGTGCGTCAAGGGGGATTTGTCCTACGGTACGCTTCTGACGTTTGTTACATACATGAACATGGTCTACGGTCCGATGTACTTCTTTGTCGACATGGTCAACTGGGGTGCCGACTGTCTCAACGC
>JAFYTT010000071.1 GCA_017558715.1 Clostridia bacterium
CTCTTGGTTGCCTTGACAACGATGCCGGAAAGTGCGGCGAGTGCGATGACGTTGGGGATGACCATCAGGTTGTTGAAGACGTCGGTCAGCTCCCATACGAGGTCGTTTTCAGCGACCGTACCGAGGAAGATGAAGATGACAGCGAGGACAGAGTAAACGATGACGGAGATCTTCTTGGACTTTTCGGTCTTGCCGAACAGGAACAGGACGTTCTGCTTACCGAAGAAGTTCCAGGAGATGATCGTGGTGAATGCGAAGAACAGCAGACAGACGGCAACTGCGATCGGACCGAGGGTACCGCCGAAGACTTCGGACATTGCCTGCTGCATCATGTTTGCCTTGGTCAGACCGTCGATCGCGCCGTCAACGGTGATGGCGGGATTCTCGCCTGCGTACAGGCAGGTGATGGTGACGAGAGCGGTCATGGTGAGGACGACGAAGGTATCGATGAAGACACCGATCATAGCGACGACACCCTGATCGTGCGGCTTTTCAACCTTTGCAACTGCGTGCGCGTGCGGGGTGGAACCCATACCTGCTTCGTTGGAGAACAGACCGCGCTTTGCACCCTGAGAGATTGCCTGTGCGATGGCATAACCGAATCCACCGCCGATGATTGCCTGCGGCTGGAATGCGTACTTGAAGATCATGCCGAATGCTGCGGGAACGTCTGCGATCTTGACGATCAGAACGATCAGACCGAGAACGAGGTAGATGATTGCCATGAAGGGAACGATCTTTTCAGCGACAGAAGCGATTCTCTGGATACCGCCGAGGAAGATGAACGCGCAGATTGCTGCGAGGATGATACCGACGACCCAACCGGGGATACCGAATGCGCCGGTCATGTTGGTCGCGATGGAGTTGGACTGAACCATAGCGCCCATGAAGCCGAGTGCGAGAATGATTGCGATGGAGAAGAATACGGTGAGGAATTTGCCGAAGCCATTGTTGTAGGCGCGCTTGATGTAGTAGACGGGACCGCCGAGAACCTGACCGTTTTCGTCAACGATACGGGTTTCCTGCGCGAGGACTGCTTCGGCATAGATGGTTGCCATACCGAGGAACGCGATGATCCACATCCAGAAGATTGCACCGGGACCGCCGGCGAGGATCGCACCGCAGGCACCGACGATGTTACCGGTACCGACCTGAGCCGCGATGGCTGTTGCAAGTGCCTGGAAGGAGGAAATACCGCCCTGCTGCTTGCCGCCATTGAGCTTGATGCCGCCGAAGACGCGCTTCAGACCTTCACCGAAGAAACGAACCTGAACGAACTTGGTACGGATGGAATAGAACAGACCGATACCGACCAGAAGGACGATCAGAATGTAGTTGGAGAGATACGTGTTGATGTCTTGCGCGAGTTTGAGAAAGAATTCCTGCATGATGATGCTCCTTATAAAGATGTTCATAATCGAATAAAAAATCCGCTGTAGTAAAATACAGCGGCTCCAAAAATCAGACAAACAACAAAATCCCCGATGGATATCGGATGAATCGGTTTGACTGCTCTGTCCTTTTGCCTGAGAGATTCGGATGACGCATTGCGTTGTTCCTTGCACCTTCGGCACTCATGATAGAGATTCTCCAGAGCCCCTCCGTTTTCAGTTTTCCGCAGTTCGACGGAATTCTAAAAACTTCAACGGTTTTATTCAAAAATTTGCATATATTATATCACGGAATGACCCGGTTTGCAATATACAATATGCATGAAATAAGGATGGGAATTGCACTGATTGTTTTTATGATGCACAAAAACGCCCGATGGAGCGGAATCCAATCGGGCGCTGTGAACCATTTACCGTCGGTTATTTATGCACGGAATAAAACTTCTTCCATTGTGTCTCCCGTAACCTCATAGGTTCTGCCGTCGATGATTGTCATATAGGGCTTGACGTATTGGTTCGGAAGAATGCCGCGTTCCACAAGCTCAACGCGCATGGTAATGGGCTTGGCATACTGCAGAGGCTTGAAGCTCTCTGGAGCGGCTTCCATGGAACGAATGGCTTCGATGGTCTTTTCGCGGAGCAGCGCATGTGCTTTTTCCTGCGGAAGGAGGATACCGCCTTTCCAGGTAATACCGCGTTTGACTTCCGCCGTGACAACCCAAGGAAGCAGTGCTTCAGACTCGCGGCAGACCTTATCATCACCCGAAACCATGATGACAGGCTTCCCTTTGTCGCCGACAATGCCGGCATCGATGGCAACCTCACCCGCCCGGTCACCATTGATCCAGTAATTCTGAATGGAGGTCGAGCTCATGGAATGTTCCAGCGTGCCGCCAAGAGTACCTGCCATCGCGTGGTAGCCGAGCAGAATAACGGCATCGCATTCCTCCAGACACGGGAAGCGGTCTTCTCCCGTATAGCCGATGATGTAACCGTCGGCCTCCTCACACAGCTCCGACCAGATGACGTTCATGCCGCCGCCGTGTGCGTCACGGACATAAACCTTTTCTGCGCCCGCTTCCTTGCATGCACGGACAACGACATTGATGTCGTTCACCATCAGCCGTCTGCCTTCCGCATAGCGTGACGCTTCGGGAATGACCTGCTCTCGTGAGGTAATGCCGGAAATGCCTTCAAGGTCTGTCATAATATAAATGTTCATGGTAGTTCTCCTTTGCATGATGTTTTCTATGATATCTTCATTATAATATGAAAAAAATACTTTGTAAAGAGTTTTTGCGGATCTCAAAAATATTTTCGAGAAATTTCAAAAAGGTATTGACAAAAACGAGTTCATGTGGTATAATAATACTGTTGCATGAGATTCCCCAACAAAATATGCGAGGATGGCGGAATTGGTAGACGCGCACGTTTGAGGTGCGTGTGATTTCATCATGTGGGTTCAAGTCCCATTCCTCGCACCAGCGGGTATGGCGGAATTGGTAGACGCGCTAGATTC
>JAFYTT010000008.1 GCA_017558715.1 Clostridia bacterium
ATAGACCGGTAACCCGAAGTGGTCGCCGTAGAATGTAATGATGGTATTGTCGTATAGATTCGCCGCTTTCAGCGCATCGATCAGCATCCCGACGGCATGGTCAAAATAATGCACCGACTGCAGATAGTTGCCGAACAGCGTACCGACATGCTCGTCCTTCAAGGTCAGCATGTTATACTGCGCGGGAAGCTCAAACGCGTAATGCGAGGTCAGTGTGACCATAAACGCATAAAACGGTCCGCTCTGCTCCTTCAGATAATCGACGGCACGGACGAAAAATTCTCCGTCCGAAACACCCATACCCGCGACCTCCGCAGGTTCGGCATAATAATCACTGCCCGACAGATACGCGTCAAAGCCCTGTCCGGGATAGGCGACATTGCGGTTCCAGAACGTATTGACATATCCGTGGAACGCCGTCGCGCTTGTCCATCCGTTGTCCTTGAGGAGCTTCGCCATGGAGTAAAAGTCGTTATCGGCGTAGCGGGAATATGCCGCCTCGTCCACCGGCGCATACAGCGAATTGTTGACCGCAAACTCGGCATCCGCGGTATTGCCGCCGCCGATCTGATAATAGTAATTGTCAAAATACAAGGTGTCCTGCGTGAGGAGCGCATTGAGATTCGGCGTGATGATCTGACCGTTGTATTCCAGATTGAGAACAAAGTTCTGCAGCGCCTCCACCTGAATCGTAATCACGTTGCGTCCTTCGGCAATGCCGCGATACGGATCTTCCTCCGCATCATCACCGCCGGGATTCTGTTCACTCCAAACGGGGACGGATGACGCAATTCCGCTGCCCGGAAGAATCTGCGACAGAATATCCGTCACATGGTAGGTCAGAATTTCGCTCTTGAAATACGACGGAACAAACGGTGTAAACAGGCAGTACCCGACGCAGATCATGAGGCTGAACACTGTGACCGCCGAAAGAATCACGTTCTTTTGCAGATTCCAATGACGGGGCGCAATCCCGCCAAACCATCTGCGGCGGAAATGAACGGCATAAAGAATCCAGAGCGGAATGTCGATGGCATACAAGAGCCGCGCAAAGGTGACATTGGCATAAATGGCATCCGACACGCCGTCCAGCTGTCCGAGATACTGCAGCATGACCGCTGACGGCAGCTTGCCGGTATAGGCACAGTAGACCGCATCGATCAGCATAAACACCGACAGAATTCCGTACAGAACCATGAAAAACGGGAAATGATCGCGGCGGAACACCAGTCGGATCAGAAGACACAGAGCGCCGACTGTCACAAGGGAAGCGCAGAGCATCGGCAGGGTATAGCTGCCGAGCTTCAGCATGCCGGTATTCAGAGAGAACAGCTTTGCCGACAGCAGACCGAGCGGCAGAATCAGCTCGATCAGCAGCTGTAAAAGCGCGCGTACAGACGGTGTTCGTGAGGGGTTTTGCTTTTGGGACATGAAACAAGTTTCCTTTCGGGGATCAGGATTTATGATAAAGGTATGGCGCACCGTGACCGCAGAGTACCGTCCAGTCGCCGGTATCCAACAGCGCAAACATATCCTCGCGCTGTTTTGCGGCAACGGCGGGAGCAGTATCGACCGATGTCATCAGATACGGTGCCAGCGCATTGAAGCGTGCCTGCGCCTTGGTAAAGCCCTTGATATTGACAAAGATATCGCCGGAGAAGACAATGCGGTGCTCACGGCAGATAAAAACAACCTCACCGGGTGCATGACCGCCGCATCCGAGATAGACCTCAAACTGCATTCCCAGCACATCAATCCGTCCTGCCGGTGTCAGACTGTTGTCTGCAGGATGCTTGAACACGGGACAGGTATCCTCCGGTTCGATGGGGATCATCTGAATCCGTTCCGGCGGACAGTAGCGCGAAAGCACCTTACAGATGCGGACATACGGCGCATGCAGAGGATTGTCTTCACGGCATGCGGGAACGGACGCACGTTCTTTTTCAAAATGCTCCACCGCGGTACGGGAAAGATAAACCCGGTCAAACAGGTCCATTGCGCCGGTGTGATCCACATCCGGATGCGTTAAGAACAGTATTTTTTCTTTTTCGGCATAACCCGGTACATATTCGTGCAGAACGGCAGACAATTCCTCACGATAGCAGGTAAATCCGGTATCCACAGCAAGTACCGTACTGTCATTCCAGAACACACAGGTATTACTTCCGCACGGCGGCTCAATAAGCAGTCCCGAAATTCCGCCCGCCGTTGTCAGACGTGTCATGCGCGGCACATAAGCATCACCGCCGGAGCGCGACAGAATTTCCGCAAATTTGCCAATATATTCAAAGGTCTTGAGCGGCGTTCCGTCGGCGGCCCCACGGTCATCGAGATTCTGCATGATCTGATTGGCATTGACGATCAACTCCTGTTTTTCATCGTGCGTCAGACCCAGCTTTTCGGAAATCTCGTTTGCAAACGACAGATAAAAGACCGTATTGTCAAGAATCTTCTGGCTCTTATCATATTCC
>JAFYTT010000072.1 GCA_017558715.1 Clostridia bacterium
ATTTGTGCAATTATGCGGGTTCTGGCAAAATACGCAGAAGAAAGATTTCATGCGTAACATGAGATAAGATTATTAAATATGGAGGAAAATCACCATGAACATGAACCTCAGATCCGTCCTTGCGATGGTTTTGTGTTTTGTTCTTGTTGCAGCAACCCTTGTCGGCTGCAGCGGCGGTAAGGTAAAGGATGCCAACCTCAAAGAGGCTGAATACAACACTACCACTTCCGTCATGCCCAGCAACTGGAACGAGTTCACTTATGCAGATAACAATGACACTCAGATCATGAGTTACATTGGCTCTTCCTTCTTCGAATATGACTACAAGTTCGAAGATGACAAGAAGTTCAACAAGGATGGTACCATCAACAAGGCAGCCATCGTACCCGGCGCATACACCACCAACTTTTCCGCAGCTACCAAGCTCGAAGATGTCACCGCATCTGTCGACGCAAAGTGGGGCTACACTGAAGAACAGAAGGAAGAAGGCGGCTACGCCTGGAAGATCACTCTGCGTGACGACCTGACGTGGGATGACGGTACCGCCATCACCGCAGCAGACTTCGTATATTCTATGCAGCAGCTGCTCGACCCCGCTTTCATGAACTTCCGCGCAAATACCTATTATGATACCCTTATGATCAAGAACTCTAAGGTATACTTCTTCCAGAACCAGGAAGGTACTTATGAGACCATCGGCAGCCTCGGCTACGAATCCGTTCAGGCTGCACTTGATGCAGGCAACGAACTCTATGTTAACATCTGGAACATGTGGGGCGCTGCAGGCTACAAGGATGAAGCTGGCAACGAAGCTCCCGAGTGGGTTAAGATCACCGATGAAACCGTTTACAACAACGAAGCAGGTGATGACCCCTGTTCCGGTAAGATGATGTACGATAGCTACGGCGCGTACCTCGAACCCGGCACCGGCTACGACGCAGCAATCTACGTTGAAAACACCAACCGTGACGTTGCATGGGATTCTGTCGGTATCTACTCCATCGACGACGAAAATGCAATCGTTCTCTGCCTTGACAAGACCTACTCCTTCCTGAAGGAAGACGGTTCTCTGTCTGTCTGGGCTCCTTACTACTTCTCCAGCCTCCCTGTTGTTCACAGAGAAAAGTATGAAGCATCCAAGATCGCTCCCGCTGACGGTGCAACCCTCTGGACCTCCAACTACAACTCTTCTCTCGAAACCACCGCAAGCTGGGGTCCCTACAAGCTCGCTGAATTTGAAGCAGGTTCCCACTACAAGCTCGTCAAGAACGAAAACTGGTACGGCTGGAACATGACTGAATATGCGAACCAGTACAACATCAGCGCAATCAACTGCCGTAAGGTTGAAGAATTCGCTACCAAGTGGATGGGCTTCCTGAACGGTTCTTACGACGACGCTTCTCTCCAGACTGAAAACGTCGCTGAATACCTTGATTCCAAGTACGTTTACTTCACCTCTACCTCTACCGGTACCTTCGGTATGCAGCTGTACTCCAACCTTTCTACTCTGAAGAACAGCGAAAACAACAACGGTATCCTCGCAATCCAGGAATTCCGTCATGCATTCAACCTCGGTCTGAACAGATCCGATATCGTTGAAAAGATCTGGCCCGGTTCCGCAGTTCCTTGCTTCGGTCTGCTCAACGTTGCTTACTACTACGACATCGAAAACTCTCCTGAGCTGGCAGACGGCGGTCAGTACCGTAACGCTACCATCGCAAAGGAAGGTATCCTCCGTGCATACGGCTTCGAACAGGGCGATGACGGTAAGTGGTCCTCCGGCGATCTCACCGGTCTTTCCACCGATGACGCTTACGACACTCTGACCGGTTACAACCCGACTCTCGCAAAGCAGAAGATGCAGGAAGCAATCGACATCCTCCTCGCTAATCCCGAAGAGTATGGCTACGACGCTTCCAAGAACATCACCCTCGTTTACGGTTCTTCTTCCGATACCGATAAGCAGAGATTCAGAGCTGATTACCTCCAGGAAGTCCTCGACGGTCTGACTGCAGGCACCGCTCTGGAAAACAAGATCGACGTTGTCTTCGACGCATCCGCTGGTGCACAGTGGGCAGAAGCATTCCGTACTGGTGCAACTCAGATCGGTTTCGGTTACGGCTTCTCCGGCAACGCGTTCAATCCCTTTGATATCATCGGCGCATTCGTCAACCCTGACGATGATCTGAACTACCACATGTACTGGGATACTTCTTCCCTCGATATGACCCTCACTATGCCCGCAGGCGAATATGAGGGTGCAGGCGAAACCATCACCATGAGCGTTCAGAACTGGTACTACTGCCTCAACGGTCTGGCTGGTACTGAAAACCAGGCAAAGACCTACAACTGGAGCGAAGGTTTCGCACCTGTTGAAGCAAGACTGATGATCCTCTCCGCTCTCGAAGAGCTCACCATCAAGGAAAGCCGTTCTGTCATGCTGATCGCAGATGGCGGCGGATCCTTCCTCGGCGCGAAGTTCTCCTACTTCTCTGAAGACGAACACACCTTCATGGGCTTCGGCGGTATGAGATACATGGAAGTCAACTACACCGACGCTGAATGGGCTGCTTACGTTGCTGAAAACAACAACGACCTCTCCGCAGAGTACAAGAAGTCCGAATAATGACGAATAGCTGACCTGTCAGCTGAACAAAAATGCAAACGGCGGTGAGCCATTGTGCTCACCGCTGGTTTGGCATTTATGCGACATTTCCAAATCTTCAATAAATATATCCCAATATCCCAAAATTGCAATTCTGAAAGATAAACGATCACGCAGATCAATTTTAGCATGTAACCTTTTTGATTATAGCAGAAACGAAAAATCCATCGGCCAATCGAAATGAGATGGTTTTAACGTCAGTTTTGGCAGTGCAATGCTTTCGTGTGCACAGAGCCTGACAGACAACTGCGTTTTTGGGCTCGAACACTATGAATTCGAAAACAACACAACAGAGGAGAAAAACCTATGTATATGTTTAAATATGTGTCGAAGCGTTTGGGCTTGATGCTGTTCACATTTATCATCATTTTTACGATGTGCTTTGTGCTGATCAAGCTCCTGCCTATCCCCACGAATGCTCTTCCGGGACAGGACCCCGAAATTGTTATGAAAACCCTCGAAGGAAGAGGTTGGATCACCAACATTCAAGAGGGAGAAAACGGTGTCTGGACCTATGACAGAGTCCCGATCTTTATTCAGTTCGGAACCTATATCAAGAGAATAGTGACACAGGGCGACTTCGGTATTGTTACCACCTACGGTGAATATCTGAATATGAATATCTGGCAGGTATTTGTCAGCCATCTGCCGCCCACAATCCTGATCAACATTTATTCAACCCTGATCGGCGTACCGATTGGTCTCGGTCTGGGTATTTTGGCTGCGCTCAAAAAGAATAAGTGGCAGGACCAGCTGATCAATATTTTCATTATTTTGTTGATATCGGTTCCCTCTATCGTATTGGCATTGATGATTCAGTATGTATTCTGCTTCAAACTCGGCTGGTTCCCGCTGACCATGTCAACAAGCAACGATTATTTTACATGGGAAGTGTTCCGCTCCATGCTCCCCGCAGTTTTTGCGCTGTGTCTGGGTTCCATCGCAGGATATGCACGCTATACCCGTGCTGAGCTTTCCGAAGTGCTTACCGGTGAGTTTATGCTTCTGGCGAGAACCAAGGGTCTGACAAAGCGTCAGGCGATCTCCCGCCATGCGATGCGCAACTCCATGGTCGTCATTTTCCCCTCGATCCTCAGTGAATTCATCTCCGTTCTTTCCGGTTCGCTGATCATTGAGAAAATGTTCGGTATCAACGGTGTCGGCGGACTGTACCTGAACTCGATCACGTTCCAGGACTATGACTTCTTTATGCTGCTTTCCGGCTTCTATACGCTTGTCAGCCTGACCGCAGGTATCGTTATCGATATCAGCTACGGCTTCATTGACCCGAGAATCAGAATGGGGGCTAAGTAATGATGGATCATAATATCAATAATATCCCCGCTGAAAAGTTTCAATTCGTAAAGAGAAACGAGTCGTTACATGACAGCAAATTTTCCACCAAGCCTGTCAGCTACTTTCAGGGTGCATTCCGTCGCTTCTGTAAGAATAAAGGTGCGGTTGTCGGTGGTGTCGTCATTGCGGTACTGGTGCTTTTTGCGATTATCGCGCCGTTTTTCACACCCTTCCAGCCCGCATACTACGATATGGTGTATGCTTACGTAACACCCAAAACGCATCTGTTTGAAAATAGCAATATCGGTTTCTGGGACGGCTGCAGAGTGAAGGAAACCAACCGTGTCGGTTATCTCAAGGACCTTGCACTTGCAACGGAAACCGGCAGGGAAGTCATCAAGAACGGTGAATATGAAATTGATGATGACGGTAATTATACCTACCGTTATGATACCTATTACGGTGTCGGCTTCGGTAAGTACAAGATTATCTCCCCGGATGAATTCAATGATATCCAGAGATATCAGAACGAAACTGGCAGACAGATCCTGTATCCCGTTGTCAAGGTTTCTGACAGACCGACACTGGAAAAGAATAAGTACGATGCGAATATCTACTATGAAGTAGAGAATCCGAATGCGTCCAGCCATCGCCCGAAGATCGACAAGAACGGCAATATCATTCCCAATTACTGGACGTATGAGGAAAGCGAATTTTCCAACCTGATGGCGGAATATAACTCTCTCCGCATTGAAGGCGAAAACGGCTTTGAGAAAGACGGCAAGCAGCACTTCTATGTTTACGGTCGTCGTGTGGACGGCGGTATTGAAGTCAGAGCCGAATACTACGAATATTATATTTATCAGCACAACGAAATCAAGAAAGACGGCATCAAGGAACCGCTCTTCCTGTTCGGTACGACCGATACGGGTAAGGATATCTTTGCGTGCCTTGCATACGGTGCAAGATTTTCGTTCATTTTCGCAACGGTTGTTGCAATCGCGAACTTTGTTGTCGGTGTCATTTGGGGTTCCATCTCCGGTTATTTTGGCGGCAAGATCGACCTTTTCATGGAACGTTTTTCTGAAATTCTGGGTTCTGTCCCGACGATGATTGTCATTACGCTTCTGAAATACCACATGGGTTCGTCCAGCCAGGCGCTCGTCTTATTCATCGCATTCTTTGCAACGGGATGGATCGGTATGGCGGGCAGAACACGTATGCAGTTCTACCGCTTCAAGAATCAGGAATACGTTCTGGCGGCAAGAACGCTCGGTGCAAGAGACTCGAGAATTATGTTCAAGCACATTTTCCCCAACGGTCTCGGTACCATTGTTACAAGCTTTGCACTGGTTATTCCCTCAATGATTTATTCGGAAACCAGCCTTTCTTACCTCGGTATTATCAATCTGGAAGCCGGCAACACGACGAGTGTCGGTACGCTGATTGCTGCGGGTCAGAAGTGTATTATGGCAAATGCCGGATATGTCGCATTCTTCCCGTGTATGTTCCTGGTTCTCCTGATGCTCAGCTTCAACTTGTTCGGTAATGGATTACGCGATGCATTTAACCCGTCGCTCAGAGGAACGGAGGACTAAGATGAACAAAGAAA
>JAFYTT010000073.1 GCA_017558715.1 Clostridia bacterium
ATATTGGCACCCATGATGATCGGCGTCGCCTGCATCAGCGTCATAACGCCCGCATTGACAAGACCGATGACCATGACAGAGGTTGCGGAGGAGCTTTGGATGATCGCCGTCACGCCCGCACCGATACCGACACCGGAAAAGCGGTTATTGCTGATCTTTTCCAGCAGCTTCTTCATACCGCTGCCCGCACTCTTTTCCAGCGCGTCTCCCATAAAATTCATGCCGACAATGAAAACACCGACACCTGCCAGAAGCCAAATCAGGCTCTGCACCAATTGCATAATTTCACCAGCTGATAACATAACAAGAAACCTTTCTTTATAATCGAGGGCAAAACCAATTTACGCCCATTATAATGATTATACCATAGAATCGGTAAAAATGCAGTAAAAAACGAAGCGATTTCAAAATATCGCTCCGTTTTGTCGTGATTGGATTGTGTGACGGTCAGCCATCCATGCGGTAGCCGACACCGAGCTCGTTGACAATATAGCTGAATTCCCCCGGTTTCACGCCGAATTTCTTTCGGATGTTCGCCATGTTGACCTGAAGCTTTTTGATGCTGTTTTCATTGGTTGGCTCACGCCAGACTGCCTTAATAATCGAGGAATACGTCATCACCTTGCCGCTGTGCTCGGACAGGAACACCACGATATTGTACTCCGTCTGTGTCAGCTTGATTTCCTCCGAACCGACATAGATCCGTCTTGCGTCATAATGGATGGACAGATCACCAATCTGAAAGATTCCGCCCGGGAGTTTTCCCGCATCTGCACTGTGCCGCATAAATCGGAGGGATGACCGAATCCGCGCAAGAAGCTCCGCGGAGCCGAACGGCTTTGTGATATAATCGTTGGCACCGAGATCCAGCGCCCGGACCTTCTCCGCTTCATCACTTCTGGCAGACAGCACAAGCACGGGTGCCAGCTCCCCTCTCTGCCGCAGTCCGCGCAGAAATTCTGTACCGTCGCGATCCGGCAGTCCGAGATCGAGAATCACAAGATCAGGCAGATACGACGCATACAGCGTTTCCGCCTCAGTACATGATTCCGCTTTGATAACCTGATATTCATTGGATTCCAGCAAATCCCCGACAAACGTCAGAATATTGGCTTCATCCTCAACCAAAAGAATTTTGTATTTGTTGTTATTCATGATTTTCCGCCTCATCCGTTTCCAGTTTGAATCGGAACAGTGCACCGCCTGTTTTTCTGTTTTCTGCACAGACCGTGCCGCCGTGCGCTTTGATGATCGTCGCACAAACCGAAAGTCCGATGCCCGCATTCCGTTTGTGAACATCTGCTTTATCTGCCGCGGCAGCGTTGAAGCCGGTAAACAGATGCTCCATCCGCTCCTTTGCAATGCCGCATCCGTCATCTTCGATCTCAAAAACCGCCCATCCGTCCTGCATCTTCACGCGCAGCGTCAGCGTTGTAAAGTCTTTTGCATGATGCATCACATTTTCGAGCATATTCACGATCACCTGCTCAATAAGCAGCGCATCCATCGGAATGACGATCACCGTATCGGGCAGATCGAGCGTCACCGTTTGCGCGGGATATCGCTTTTTGAACTTCAAAAGAACCGCATCGATCAGCTCATCAAGGACAATCGGCGTTTTGATGAGCTTGACATTGCCGCTGTCAATGCGCGTGATGGACAAAAGATTTTCCACCATGCGGATCAGCCAGTCGGCATCCTCCTGAATCCCGCCGATCATTCGTGTTTTTTGCGTATCGGTCAGTTTATCATAATTTTCGAGAATCGACGAGCTGGCACCGTAGATCGTCGTCAGAGGTGTACGCAGATCATGTGACACCGCACGAAGCAGATTGGCGCGCATCCGCTCCATTTCTCCCTCTGCCTTCAGTGTCTTCCAGCGCTTGAGCTGGGTTGTGATACCGCTGGTCAGAAGGGCGATCACCATCATGACAGCGGCAGAGAACAAGCTCTCCGTCGCCGAGAAATTCACATCAAAATACGGATAGGTAAATGCGTAATTGATCAGCAGTACCGCAGAAAAGGTGGACAGGATGCCCCACACGTATCCGTCGGTCAAAAGCGCTACAAGAAATACCGCAAAGACGAATGCCGTGGTAATATGCTCCCAGACATCAAAGACATCCCTTAACAAAAATCCGAGCGCGTATGTTAAAAGCACAACACCCACCATAATCGCCGCGTTTTTGCATAGTTTTTTCATCACAATCCCTCCGAGGTTCCGATCACAGCAGATTGATGCACAGCAATGCCGCAAATGTCACAGTAATACCGATTACGCACCGTACCGTAATACGTTCCCCGAAGCAAACCGCCGACATCAGCATGGACAGAACCAAAGAAGACCCCTGCATCAGCGGATACAGCCGGGATGACGGCAAATATCCTGCGGCCGCGGTCGAACAGAAGGAGTGGAGAAACAGATATCCCGACATGATCACAACGTAAAGTCCGAGCCGCCGCAGATTTACCCGTTTCTCTGCCGATTCCCCGCCTGCTCCCGGTTCCCGATACAGAACGGCACACAACACCAGAACAAGAGCCGCAACGATATAGGTATAAAAATTAAACACGGACACATCAGTATTGCCCGCATAGCGAAGCCATTTCTGTGAAAACTGCGTCAGACCGTTGGAAGCACCGCAAAGCACCAGCAACAGATACTGTCCGATATGCAGATGACCTCCTCCCGACAGCGTTTGATTGTAGGTACACATCAGATATGCGGCAAACACCAGCAAAAGAAGACCGATGATCTGAAATACGCCGACCGTCTCACCGAACAGCACCATACAGAGCGTCATTGGGATGACAGTTCCAAGCGTAATAAACACATCCACCATCATATAGGCGCCCCATCGCACACAACCGATCCATGTGACAACAAACATGGCAGTCGATATCCCGGATACAGCAGAGATCAAAAGTGTCAGGCAATCAACCGAAAGTGCGGACAGATCCCCTGCAGAAAGCACAAACAAAAAGCCAATAGGAATACACAACAACATTCGTACCGCATTAAACCAAAAGGTCGCACGGGTGCCCTGAATCAAACCGCTGGTTTTCTTTCCGCAATAGCCTTTTGTCACACCCGCGGCAAGCGCTCCGACCACAAACAGATATCCGAGCATACCATTCCCACCTTTCTCTGAATCAATGATTGTGACTTCATTTCTTTCATCCCTATTATATCATACTCGGGCAGGATTGACAAGACACCAAAAGAATTTTCCGATTCTGTCATCAATAAAAAGGACTGCCGCACCCGACGAAAATCGGATAGGACAGTCCTCATCATTAGGGTTGTTTTTGTTTGATCTCACGGAAAACACGCAAAAGCAGAACGATACCGAGCAGCGCCGCCAGGAAGTTGACACCGACGAAATTCAGCCAGATACCGTCGAGTCCCAAATTCCAAAGGACAGCAAGCATCAGACATGGGAATACAAATGCAACCGAGACGCTCATCAGTGTTGCGGGCATCGGCTTTTCGATGGCACTGAGGAAGCTTTGCGTGGTAACAGCAAACCAGCGGAACAGATAGGCAAAGCAGAACAGACGGATCGCTCGTGCCGATTCCTGCATCAGCATCACGTCTTCCGCATTGGAAAACAGTGCTGCAATGGCATCGGGGAAGAAGAACAGAATCGAGGTGGAAATGAGTCCGACCGTCGCTGTTCCGATATAGGCGCATCGGACAATCTTTTTCACGCGGTCATAGCTTGCCGCTCCCCAGTTGTATCCGATGGCAGGTGCAAGCGAATCGCTGATACCGTAAAGAAGCGGCCAACACAGGTCGCTGGAATACATCAGAACGGCATATACCGCAACCGCCGTCGTTCCGCCGCCCTCACCCCAGACGCGCGTACCGACGGTCATCAGTGAAATGTTCATCAAAATCGAGGTCACACGACCGGAAACGTTGCTTAAAAAAACGGGAGAGCCGCATGCCGCAATCTGACGGAACATCGCAAAATGGAAGTGCGGCTTGACAAATTGCAGAAGTGTTTTGCGGCGAAGGAACGGAATCATTGCAATGATCGAGCACAAACTCATCGAAAGGGAAACCGCCAATGCCGAGCCGACCACGTCCATATCCAAACCGATTAAGAAAAACGCCAGAAGACCGATGGTTGCTAGATTGGAGCCGACATTGATGACCATACTCGTTTTGACGTATCCGCTGATGCGCAGGTAATTGTCCATCGCAAAGAAGATGGATGCCAGCGGAGAGCACAGCGCACAGGTACGCAGATAACGCACGGAGGTATCCAAAAGCACATCATCGGCACCCATCATTCTGCACAGCGGTTCCGCCGTACAGAACATGACGGAACCCATCAGAACTGCGGCGAGAAAAATCATGATGACCGAACAGGAAAAAACATTATTCGCCGTCGCATGATCCTTTTTGCCGAGCGCAATCGAAATCGGAACCGAGGCACCGACACCGATCAGATCGGCAAGCGAAAAATTGATCATGACAAGCGGCATCGCAATATTGATCGCGGCAAAAGCGCCTTCACCGAGCCGCTGACCGATGAACGCCCCCTCAATGATGCTGTAAACCGACATGGCAAACATGCTGACCATACCCGGCAAAGCGACAATAAAAAAGAGCTTCCATGGGTCCATGGAGGCATACATGGCTTCCGTATCACGTTTCATTGGGTTCTCCTCTCTCTGTTTATGATATCGTAACCGAAAACTTATCGGCTGAAAAACCATATAGAATCAGCATATATTATACAGCACAACACAGAAAAAGTCAAGCGCTTTCAGTATTTACAAAAGAGGAATCGGATAGAAAAAGACCGGGACTGCCGCAAAGCGGGCATCTACCCGATCTTTTGTTATTGGGATGAAACCTGCCGATCACACAAGATGCGCCTGAATCCGTGAAGCCGGAATATCGCGCAGACAAATGCCATCTTTTGCCGCAATTGCCGCCGCGACACCGCCCGCTTCTCCGATACCGACACAGATCGGCATGACACGGTAATTGGAATGTGCCATGTGCGTACCCGAAATATTGCGGCCGGACAGAAGCAGTCCTTCCACACCGACAGGAACAAGACATCCGTACGGGATCGTATACCCCTTACTCTGACTCCACTTGTGCTGGACACCGGTTTCGTCAAGTCCCGCGCCTGTCAGATTGTGTACATCAAAATTAAAATGCGCACCGCGAACGACCCAGTCGTCAAAAACACGCGCCTCGAGAATGTCCTGCTCGTTCAGCACATATTCGCCGCGGAAATGTCTGGTTTCGCGCACACCCATCATGGAACCCGCACTGATGACATAGCAATGCTCAAATCCGGGAACAAATTCACGCAGATAGGCAACGATCGCGGGAATCTGAGAACGGCATACGATCTCTGCACGGGTCAGATCCTCTGCCTTGGTGCCGTCAATCTCAGTACAGTTGGTCATATTGCAGGTAATGATACCAGGAAGCGTTGATGCATACACGAGAAGATGCCCCGCCGGATACGGGATATGCGCTTTGGCAAGGGCTTGCAGTTCGCCCTTTTCGGTCTGATGGGTCGACTCAAACGATCCGAGCAGAACCGCGCGGTCGGTATCCACACCGGCTACCTTGAACATCAGCGTTGTCGGCTGCATCTTTCCGTCGGACTCCCGTCCTTTGTAATACGGAACACCTGCAAACGCCGCCGCGTCACCGTCACCCGTTCCGTCAACGACAACCTTGGATGTAAACACACGCCGTCCGGATTTGCTTTCCGTGATGACACCGCATACGCGGTTACCGTCCATCACAACTCCGGCGACAAACGTATAAAACAGCAGCTCCACACCGGCTTCCCCGAGCATATCAAGATAAACAGACTTGAGAAGTTCGGGGTCGATCTGCTTTACGATCTTTCCGTGTCCCTCGCCTTCTACCTTTTCCGCCTGGCGCGTCAGAATCTCGGTATACAGCTTCGACTCTACGGTTCCCGTCCAATGGCTCATGAGTCCCGACGTAGAAATTCCGCCGGGACAGTTATTATATTCAAGAAGCAGGGTTTTCGCGCCCATTCTTGCCGCCATCACCGCCGCGGATACACCCGCAGGACCGGCACCGGCAACAATGACGTCATATTCTCCCGCAATGGGCAGATCGCGCCCCTGTTCATGGTATACTGACATTGGTATTGTACCTCCCCATTCGTCACAGTCATTTTTGTATTTTCGGCATCATAAACCCTCACAGGGTCACGCCATCCTTGAAAATAGCGATATCGCGGTATCCGCGCACTTCGTTTTTCGTCTGTTCATCTCCCGATACGAGCGCCATAACATAGTCAAACAGCGCCTCACCGCAAGCGTTGATATCACCGTTTTCGCAGATAACACCGGCATCAAAGTCAATCCAGTTGTTTTTCTTTTCTGCAAGTGCTGTGTTGGAGGAGATTTTGACGGTCGGAACAGGACAGCCGAACGGTGTACCGCGACCAGTGGTAAACAGCACCAGATGTGCACCCGATACGGCAAGTGCGGTCGATGCGACAAGATCGTTGCCCGGCGCGGACAGCAGATGCAGACCTGTCCCCTTCGTCGGCTCTCCGTAACCGATGACCGCACGAACCGGCGCCGTTCCCGACTTCTGTGTACAGCCGAGTGACTTATCCTCCAGCGTCGTGATACCGCCTGCTTTGTTGCCGGGCGACGGATTTTCGTACACCGGCTGGTCATAGCGCTTGAAATACCGCTTGAAATCGTTGATGAGTGAAACGGTTTCGGAAAACAGTTCCTCTGTTTCACACCGCGCCATGAGCAGTTGTTCCGCACCGAACATTTCCGGCACCTCGGTCAGGATCACCGTACCGCCCTGTGCGGTGAGATGATCGGAGAATACCCCGACTGCCGGATTTGCCGTGATACCCGAATATCCGTCCGAGCCGCCGCATTTCAAGCCCACAATCAGCTCCGATGCGGGAATTTCTTCACGAACGTCTTCTGCCGCAAGCACTATCAGTGACGCAAGCAGTTCCATTCCTGTCTCAATTTCGTCTTCGACATCCTGACAGTTCAGAAATTTCACACGGGTTTCATCGACATCGCCAAGGATTTTCCGAAATTCTGCAATATTGTTGTTTTCGCATCCCAGCCCGAGCACAAGCACACCGCCCGCATTGGGATGGTGTACGAGTCCCGCAAGGGCTTTTTGCGTATTCTCATGGTCTCCGCCGAGCTGGGAACAACCGTAGGGATGCGGGAACGCGTATACGCCATCGACCGAACCGCGTACCATGGATGCTGCCTTCTGTGCCAGTGCTCCGGCGGGAGAATTGACACAACCAACCGTCGGGATGATCCAGATTTCATTGCGGATACC
>JAFYTT010000074.1 GCA_017558715.1 Clostridia bacterium
GAACCTCGGAGCCGTTCTCCGACTTGAAGCCGGAGGCATTTGCAACGTTGTTTGTCTTTTCCGCAAATGCAGATGCGACAAGCTTATTATAAACATTCAGAAAATGCTCGTCAAGACCTTCCCACACAGGGATATTGTCCGCATTCTTCGTAAGGACATCCGCCTCTGCCGATACCAGCAGACCATTGACATTGTGTTCCCAGACACCGATCGGATACTGATCCGCAACCGTCCACTTGCCGTCGCCGTCCACATCCTGCTTTGCCGCCATCATCATGGACATCATAACGTCCAAGGTCCACTTGCCGTCATTGACGAGCTGATACGGATCGTCAAGATCGAGATTGTTCAGAATCTGCTTGTTGAAGACGATTGGGAAGAAGCATTCGTAATACATCAGATGCAGATCACCGAATGCAGCATAAATGGAATTGCCGATGGAGGCGGATTCGATCGCCGCTTTGTTCCACCAGACATTGTCAAAATTGAAGGTATCGATCTCCGCATAGTCCATCAGATAACCGTTCAGCGCCTGACCGAGAACAAAATGCAGTTCATTGAAATAAATGTCGTATGCATCTTCGCCTGCGGGAACGGTCGTATTGATCGCCTTCTGGTTATCCTCCCATCCCATATCCGTGATCGTCAGCTTGATGTTGAGTGCTTCCTCCACCTTGGCATTGCGCTCGAAAATAACGTCGTCCAGCGCTTCTCCCGTCTGACCGTCCAGACCGAAGTTGGTATATGCGAAGTTTGAGGTGTTGTTGAGGACACGGAATTCGTATCCGCCGAAGTCCTCTTTGGGAAGATTGTCGTAAATGGACGGTGCTTCTGTCACAACCGCTTCCGACTGCGGTGCGTTTGTCTGCTGCTGTGTTTGCTCTGCGGCATCCGAGCAGGAAATCATTGCCGCGCCGAGCAGCAATGCCGCCAGTGCCAGAGATATGGTACGCTGTTTCATGGTTTCACGATCCTTTCTTATTTGAATTTTCATGATTTGGGGAACAGTATGGTATAAAAAAAGACCGACGCACATGGCTGTACCCGGTCTTTTGAAATTCAATTTTATGCCTGATGCGCTTCCAGATACGCAATGACATCACCGACGGTGACAAACTTTCTGTAGTCGTCTTCGTCGATTTCAACGTTATATTTGGATTCGCAGGTGAAAACGAGATCGGCAAGTTCCAGAGAATTGATACCGAGATCGGCAACGAGCTCTGCTTCCGGCGTGATATCTGCTTCGTCGATGTTCATCTGCTCGACGAGAAGTGCTTTGAATTCTTCAAACATGGTGTTTGGATCCTTTCTGTCTTATAAAATACGGTTCGCTGTTGGTTTGAGATATATATGATATAATACCGATTTTTCGTCAGTTTGTCAATGTGTTTCCAAAAATTGTAACATTTATTTCATGATTTGTTCATACAAATAAGGCGCATTTCTTTACTCGACAAACGCTCCGTGAACATCCGAGCGGCAAAAGCTGTCATTCTGTGTATTTTTTCCTTACTGCAAAAAAATTTTTCAGATTTTCCCCAAAAAGACTATACAGATGCGAAAATTTATGGTATACTATAAAGTAGGAGTATGATTCCCCGAATATACCATTTCAGAAAGGAAGGACAACTATCATGAAAATGCGCGTTATCTGCTACTCGAAGAAGAAGAAGATGGAGGGTTTCTGCGAAGCCATTGCAAACGCACAGGGCTGCAAGTGGGATAAGCTGCCGCTGGCATATCCGTGCGACAAGGAACGTCTGACCATTTTCGTCGCTTCCGTACCGCATGACGATCTTCGCCGTATGGTTCCCGAAATGACCAAGGAAAGAAGCGCGAATGTCGCGTTCCTCATCGACGGTCCCGAAGGCTCCGCAAAGGAATACATCGACGCTGCCAAAGCTGCAGGCACCAATGTCATTGACAATGTTCTGTATGTCAAGTGCGGTAAGATCCCGTTCCTTGGCAAGGTTACCGACGAAGAGAAGGCTGCCGCTGTCAAGTGGGCTGAAGACATTATCGCTGCGATGAAGTAATTCACCGCGCACAAAACGGAAATTTCACGGATCAGAGCTGCCGCGTTTTCCGAAACGGCAGCTCTGTTTCAGCGATTCTCAACTTGAAAGGACATTCCGTACATGAAAACCATCATTGGTATCGACATCGGCGGCTCCACCACCAAGATCGTCGGATTTTCCGAGGATATGACGCTGATTGAACCGATGTCAGTCCGCGCAACCGACCCTCTGACTTCCGTCTACGGTGCGTTCGGAAAATTTCTGAACACCAATTCGCTGGAGCTGGATGATGTGGAACAGGTCATGATTACCGGAGTCGGCTCGTCCTATATCGATAAGCCGCTTTACGGCAGACCCTGTTCACATGTAGGCGAATTCCAATGTGTCGGCTACGGCGGTATTTATCTTTCCGGGTGCAAGGAAGCCATCATTGTTTCCATGGGAACCGGCACGTCAATTTCCCACTGTGCATACCCCAACAACGCCATGCATCCAACGGTAACCTACCTTGGCGGTACAGGTGTCGGCGGAGGTACGCTGGTCGGACTTTCCAAAAAGCTCTTGAACATGGACAACATTGAGCACATTGTAACACTGGCACAGGACGGTTCGCTTGAAAACATCGATCTGCAGATCAAGGACATGACCAAAAAGGAAATCCTTGCCGGCAATATGACAGCCGCAAATTTCGGCAAAGTCAGTGATGTCGCAAGCAAAGCGGATGTCGCACTCGGTATCATCAATCTGGTTTTTGAAACAACGGCGATGATGAGTATCTTTGCAGGACGTTCCTACAACTTGCGTGATATCGTGCTGACCGGCAATCTGACGGTGCTTCCGCAGGCAAAGCCGACCTTTGAAAATCTGTCAAAGATGTTCGATGTGAACTTCTGCATTCCGAAGCATTCCCGTTATGCCACGGTCATCGGTGCAGCACTGTCCTATTTTGATACGATCGGAGAACTGGCGTAATGAATGAAGTCTTACAGAACAAGTCCCTCTATATCTTCGATATGGACGGAACCATTTATCTCGGCGGACGTGTTTTCCCCTTTGCCGTCGATTTTATCCGCCGTCTGCGCGCAGCAGGCAAGCGTGTGCTGTTCTTCACCAACAACGCCTCTCATTCCGGTGAGTTCTATCTGGAAAAGCTGACGCGTCTCGGTTTCGAACCCACTCCCGATGAAATCCTCTCGGCAGGTGACGTCACCATCGCGTTCTTGAAACTCCACAGACCGGGCAAATCCGTCTATCTGATGGGCACACCGCAGCTGGAATCCATGTTCCGCGCGGCAGGGATTGATCTTCTGCCGAATGATGCAGAAAAAGCCGATGTGGTCGTCACAAGCTTCGATACGACATTGACGTATGAAAAGCTGGATGCCGCATGCAGACTGATCCGCGGCGGTGCGGAATACCTTTGTACCCACCCCGACTTCAACTGCCCCACCGAAAACGGCTTCATTCCCGATTCCGGCGCCATTGCCGCATGTGTCACCGCATCCACGGGTGTCGAGCCGCGGTACTTTGGCAAACCGTATGAGGACACCGTTTCGATGATCTGTGAGGTTACGGGATGTACAAAAGAAGATATGTGTATCTTCGGCGACAGACTGTATACAGACATCGCGCTCGGACGCCGTCACGGTGTCACCGCAACGCTGGTCTACTCCGGCGAAACGACGCCCGAACAGCATGAGGCTGCCAATGCATGTGACAAAGCCGATTTTGTCTATCCTTCCCTCAAGGAAGTGGCCGAGGACATGGTTCTTTGACTCCAAAAACCACTCCCGTCCAGCACGCAAACGCCACAGCCGCACGCTTTTTTGTGAAAAAACGTCTTTTTTTACTGAAAACCACGTTCTATTTCTCCAATTTCGAACTTGATTTTTAGAGATACCCGTGTTATATTGTTCTTTTTGCACAATTTAGAGCGTCTGATTTGTGCAATCGCATGAAGATGCAGTTATTTTTCGATTTGATTATTGCTATTCTTCGAAAATAATGATATAATATTCGTTAAAGAAGATATTGTACTCTCCCGCGGATTTTGTATTCGTTTGCAAGGAATACAAAATGTGTGCGTGAGCACAGCATCTTGAGCACAAGAAACCAATTTTTAGGAGGAATTATCCACATGAAACGAATTCTGGCACTGTTGCTGGCAATGATGATGATTGCCGGTATGATGGTCAGCTGCACAGGCTCCGAGGAAGAGGAAGAAGAGGAAGTAAAGGGTGCGCAGATCACCGTATACCTCGGCTCCGAAATCCGTAACTGGGACCCCGCGCAGATGTACACCCAGGCTTCCGCTGCCAAGTTCTTCTCTCTCGTTTATGAGGGTCTGACCCGCATCAACGCTGAGGGCCAGCTTGAATATGCGCTTGCCAAGGACATCAAGATCATCGAAAATGAAGAAGATAACGAATACATGATGCAGATCGAACTCGTTGAGACTGCTTGGTCCGACGGTCGTCAGCTTTCTGCAGACGATGTCATCTACGCATGGAAGCGTCTGCTGGAACCGGACTACAAGTCCACTGCATGCGCAATGCTTTATGATATCAAGAACGCCCGCGCTGTCCGTGCCGGTGACGCTACCATCGACGACCTCGGTCTCGAAGCACTTGATACCACCCTTCTGCAGATCACCTTCGAAGGCAAGATCGACTACGATCTGTTCCTCGAATACTGCGCTTCTCCCGCTCTCGTTCCTCTGCGTGAAGACGTTGTCGGCCGTTACTCCGACATCACCTCCGCTGACTACTGGGCAAAGAAGTCCGCAACCACCCTCGCATCCGGTCCTTTCTGCGTCAAGAACATGGATCCCGACTCTCCCGGTAAGACCCTGACCCTCCAGAGAAACGACTACTACCATGCACTGGACGGTAACAAGGAAGGCAAGATCGATAAGTTCGTCAAGCCCTACAGACTCAACATGAACTTCGGCTATGACGCTGAAGGCAGAACCACCGCATTCAACTACGACTACACCACCGGTGCCATCGAGATCAAGGGCGGCACGCTCAACACCATCGATGATCAGATCCTGTACCTCGCAGACGTTCCGGAAACCACCGAAGGCGCTCATGTTCAGGATACCTTCTCCGCATACTCTCTGTATATCAACTGCAACAACGGTGTTCTCTCCGACGCAAAGGTCAGACAGGCACTCTCCGTTGC
>JAFYTT010000075.1 GCA_017558715.1 Clostridia bacterium
ATGAAAACAGCATTGACCATTGCAGGAAGTGACTGCAGCGGAGGCGCCGGTATTCAGGCGGATATCAAGACAATGACAATGAACGGCGTGTATGCCATGAGTGCGATCACGGCAATGACCGCGCAGAACACGACCGGTGTGAAAGCGATTCAAGAGTCGACACCTGAATTTCTGAAACAGCAGTTGGATGCGGTGTTTGAGGACATTTATCCGGATGCTGTAAAAATCGGAATGGTATCGTCAAGCGAGCTGATCCGTGTGATTGCGGACAGATTGGCATATTACGGTGCAGGGAATATCGTTGTTGATCCCGTGATGGTCGCATCCAGCGGTTCTGCTTTGATGAAATCCGAGGCTGTGAGGGTGCTGACCGAGGAGCTGCTTCCCGTCGCAAGTCTTGTTACTCCCAATATCCCCGAAGCGCAGGTGCTTTCCGGTATGATCATCGAAAGCAAAGAAGATATGATCACAGCGGCAAAGCAGATCAGCGACAGCTGTCATTGTGCCGTTCTGTTAAAAGGCGGTCACAGTATAAACGATGCAAACGATTTGCTTTACGCCAACGGTGAACTTGTCTGGTTTGAGGGCAAGCGGATCGATAATCCCAACACCCATGGTACGGGATGCACGTTGTCCTCTGCCATTGCATCGAATCTTGCCAAGGGCTTTTCCCTTGCGGAGTCGGTGAAACGCGCAAAAGAATATATTTCAGGTGCGCTTGCGGCAATGCTGGATCTCGGCAAAGGCTCCGGACCGATGATGCACAATTTTGATCTGAACAGCTTGTTTTCAAAAAATACACTTGAAAAGAACATTTAAGAAAACAAACAGCGCAGTTCCATTTTTACGCGGAACTGCGCTGATGTCGTAGTTGATGATACAAACACTTATCAATTGTCTTGAGTTTGCGGAATGTAATCCGAAATCTGTCTTGGCTCCCATTCCACGCCTGTTGGGGATTCATTGGAATAAAGCGCGATCTCGGCCCCTTCTATGACGATCTTGAAATAGAAATCACTTTCTTTTGGTGCCAGATAATCATTGTACATCATTTCATATTGTATTGAAAGAGATTATGAATTTACTTATTTGGCAGATTATCCTCCCACGACTGCATTGCAGCGGCAGTATACGGATTGCCGTATGCTTTCATCATTTCGGGGGTGTTGTATTTGGCTTCAAATTCCTCCGCCGTGATATAGCCAAGCCTGGTCCATATATCCACATCGGAGTCCCAGAAATTATTGAGTTTGAAATAGAGATCCGCACGGTACGCACCCTCTGGACCGTAATAATACATCGGTACATCGATCTGATCCGTCACCCAAAACTGCAGATGACACAGCCAATATGCACTCCCAAGTCCCACAGTTCCCGTATTCATGACCTCCAGATGTGTGATGACGGATGTCCATAGATCACCGAACACAGATGATGCGATACTGCTCTGAATGTCATATGCATATGCATTTACTTGCGCATCCCGGTCATCCGAATCCGGAAACGGACTCAGCACGGCATCTGCAAATGCTCCGACATCATCCTTTGTAACATCGATATAATACTCTATCCCGCCGAGATTGGTACACAGACGGATATACATGGGCGTACCAATCGGCGAGCTGCCGCCGACCAGCAGATAAAACGTTTTGTCGATATCATAACGGCAAATATACATTCCCGATCCGATATCCCTGCCTTTGTACGCTGCAAAATCTTCCCATGTCAGATCTGTTCCTTTGTCGGACAGCGTTATCACATCCTCTAATGTCAGCACCTGCTTCTTCTCCGTTACAGTGTCCGTGGAGTTGCCTGCATCAATCAGAACATAGGAGAACTGCCCGAATGCTTTTTCAAACCGTAGGATATCATCCTCAGAAAAATTCCGTACCAAAACCGTCACATAGTTCACATACGGAGCGCATGCGGCAGATACAAATTTTTCCTGAAACTCCACAATGATCTCCGCGCTGACAGCCGCCCCAAACATGGTTTCGATCTCATCCCTCTGCTGTGCCAGAACCCGATAGGTCAGAGGGTCAGTTGCAATATTGGAAGCAATGACATTCTGATCGGCAGGAGCTTCCATCACTATTTTCCCGAGCGCTTCGGTTTGATATCGCGGCTGAATGTATGCAAAAAACAAACACGCAAATCCTTCGCTGTCAACAGCACGGACCTGATAGACGATCGCATCCTTTCCCTGATACAGATAATCATCCGCAAATTGGACTTCGATCGAGATCGGTTCGGACAAGGTCTTATAATTTTCGCGGACAAGATCAAGCAGTAATTCGTCACGGACAGCGTCATCCAAAAACGGCTCCTCAAGAACCGCATCGACAGCACCGATATCAAATGCATCATCGGCGATGCGGCAGATGTAGTTTCGTTTCACGTCCGGATTCGTCAGAAAACACACCGCCGTTATAACAGAAGCAATTATAGCCAATAACGCAATCCACAATGCGGGTTTTTTATAATTCAGCACGGACTTGATGCTGGACTTCACGCTGACCTCGCCGAATGCCAGCGGACAGGCAGTGATCATCGACCGCTTGATGCTGCACGCAAGCAGAGCATCC
>JAFYTT010000076.1 GCA_017558715.1 Clostridia bacterium
ATCAAAATACGCATAGAAATCGGGATTGTGCGTATCGAGCCGCACATCCGCCTCATAGACAAGTTCGCCGCCGATGGTGAACAGCAGCTTCTTCATCGCCTTTGCAAGGTTGACAGGAAATACCAGATAAGGATGGGTTACGGTAATTTTCATTGCGGTTTGTCCTCCGTTATTTATATTCTTCAATCAGAGTAAAGCGTTTATATGGCACACCGTCACGGATAACGTCCTCATCCCACATCGATGCGGGACGGACCCATAAGTCTCCCTCACCGTACAGCGCACGGTAGACGACCATGTCCTCCATCGTTTCGGAATGGTGTGCAATACCAACCACCTCATATTCCATGCCCTTAAAGTGGCGGTAGCGTCCGCGCACAGGCAGATGTTTTTGCTGTTCCATTGAAAAGTCCTCCTGTCGTGTGTCGCTCGGACAACCAATGGTCGTCCATACAGGTACAGGACTGTGCAGCAGCTTGAATGGAAACGCAATTTTATTCCTGCACCGTTTCTGTGTTCATGATACCACAAACACCGCGCATTTGTCAAGCATCTGATCAAAAAAACAGCGGAAAATGTACCGACAGCCGAAAACCGACGATGAATGAGACAATATTTGCGGCGATGGCATACAGCACAGCCTTCCACCATGTACCGCCGCGATAATCGGGCAGGAGGATGGCATAGGCAATTGCCTCGATCAGAAGTACGGGAATCTCAAGCAGGAAATATGCGATAAATGCCGCAAGTCCTCCGAGCTTGAAGCTGATGCCGACCAGTGCGACATTCAAAAGAATCTGCGTGATGACATTGACCGCGATAATGCGGGTGACAAGCGGCTTTGTGCGGTAACGGAACAGCCATGCGATGCCGAGTTCGATCAGCACCGTCAGCACCATCCGTACAAGCAGACCGCCGATGCCCGACGGCAGGTGGTAATCGGCGCGGACATCCAAAAGCACACCATCCGACGGGACAGCACCGCCGAAATCCAAAACATACGTCGCATCATGCGCGTACTTTTCCAGCACCTCGGACACGGCAAAGGTATCTTTATCGGGGAAATACAGTAAGAGCTTGAATCGGTCGGGCGACGGATAGTTCAGAACGAGCCGTCCGCTCTCCGAGCACAAAAAGAGATTCTCATACGGACTGTGCCAGTAGAAAAAACCGTCAGCATCATCATAAGCACAGACCGCATCATAAACCGCATCCGGAACATCCGCATACCACGCGTCTTTTTCCGATTCGTCTGTGTAGGAACCATCCCACGGCAGTGTGTCCACGATCAGCGTACCGTAAAACGGAACATCAGGCATATTCTCAAAAGTAATATAAATAGAAGGTTTATCACCGGCATCAGCCCAGACCGGCAGGGCAAACAGCATGCAGAGAAGCAGAAAAAGTAAACCGAAATGAAGATTTTTGTGTTTGTTCATTGTCGTGTCCTCCTGTCTTTGTTGATATCATCATACCATACCCACAGTCGTTTGTCAAGGAATAAATTGTAAAAAAGGCTGCTGCACATGAATAATCATTGAATAAATGATAACTCCCTCAGTCAAAAAAAAGACGCAGAAGCGTCTTTTTTTTGCCAGCTCCCTCGGCGAGGGAGCCAAAAATATAAGTATTTTGCGAAAAATCGGAAATTATTCCAGTTCGACCTTAACGGGC
>JAFYTT010000077.1 GCA_017558715.1 Clostridia bacterium
GCTTGCCAAGATGGGCGGAGATGAAATTTATCTGATTACTGCGTTTGTCGGTCATGATGCTTCTGCTGACGATGTTGCGGCACTCGAAGCACATGTTGCAGAAACGTACCCCGATGCGGAGTTCTATACCGTTGACGGCGGGCAGGATGTTTATCCGTTTATCTTTGTGGTTGAATAAAATAGATGCGGCACTGTATGGCAAGCGTACAGTGCCGATTTTGGCTTTTTTCGCAGATTCCACGCAAATTCTCCCACCGGGGGATGGAAAAACGGGTGGATTTGCGGTATGATGGAGGTACAAAGGAGGCGATTCACAATGAATCAGAATGAAATCGGATCGTTCATCGCGGCAAAACGCCGGGAGAAGAATCTGACGCAGGAAGCACTGGCAGAGAAGCTCGGTGTTTCCAACAAAACCGTTTCCAAATGGGAGAACGGAAAGAGTATGCCGGATTATGCGGTAGTGGAAGCATTGTGTTCTGCACTTGACATTACGGTCGCAGAACTGCTCGGCGGCAGGGAACAAGAGCCGCAAAACGAAGAACAGTACGAAATGCTGTTATACAAAGTACAGGAGCTGGAGCACAAGGTACAGGCGGCAGAACAGAAAACAATCACAAGCAATTCCTCGGTCAATGTCGGTGTTACATTCGGCTCTGCGCTTGCAATGGTCATCAGCTATGTGACATGGAAGTCTGTCGGCTGGGCGATTCTGCACGGCGTTTTCGGCTGGGGATATGTGATTTATTATCTGATCAAATATTGAGAAAAAGAAACCGCCAAACGATTTTTTTGAAATCGCCTGGCGGTTTGCTGTATATAAATGCAGAATTACAAGCGGTTTCTGAACGACAAATACGCTTCGATCCACGACACCACGCCGTCGACTGCAATTTCGTCGGCAGCTTCGATCAGCTTCGGATGCGCATTTTTGACGGCGACGCGAAGATCGGAGGCTTCAAACATTGGCAGATCGTTTAAGTTATCTCCAAAACAGATGACTTTGTCCGCGTGGGTATACTTGCGAAGATATTCGACAGCATGCTGCTTTGACGCACGGCAGTCAAAAACTTCCAGATACCATACGGATTCGTCATAATGGTCGCGGTAATAGGTAAAGCGGGTGTCGGGCGTTTCCATGTGTCGCTGTCGGTCTTCAAGCAGACGGACCGCACGGCTGACATCCTGCATCGATGCAATCAGACAGAAATAGACGATCGTGCCATCGATCTCGGATAGCTCTGTGAAACGGCGGAAGGGCTTTTTATAACGGGTTACGCGCTCATCCATGAACGACTTCATCGCATCGTTCGGTATTTCACGGTAATACGTCATCAGCTCACCCGCTTCGTTGACCGCATAGACAAACGGGTGAAGATTCCGATTCGTGAGCGCTATAAGGATATCCTGTGCGGCTTCACGGGAAAAGGATGCACAGTCCAGGTATTCGCCGTGCGCCATATCGCGGATAAAGACTCCGTTCATCAGAGAAATGGGCGGGGAATTTTCGGTAAAACGGATATCGGCGAGGATGTGCTTTACGGATTGAATTGTACGTGCAGTAGCATAAGAAATCAAAAAACCGCAATCTGTCAGTGCATTGATGCGGCGGGCATCCTCTGGGTCAAGTGTCGCATTGGGACGGAGGAGCGTGCCGTCAAGGTCGGTCAAAAAGAGAATACGTTCAGACATGATTTATAACTTGGCGATCTCCGCATGGATGGTCGGCCAGCTGTCGTCGGCATAGAAGCGGTGTCCGCCGTTGCCGACAACATGGTGAATACCGTCATCCGCACCGTAAGCTGTGTATGCGGCACGTCCGATTTCCACACACTGTTTTGCACCGTCCAGCGGGAAAATCGGGTCTTCCGCACCGGAAACAACAATAAGAGAACGCGGTGCGGTCATTGCGCAGAGGTCACCCATATCGAATTCCTCGGCAACACCGGGGACGAAGTTGCATTCGCAGTGTAGCATCGCGCCGATGGAGTCAGCAAAGGTGCAAACAGCACAGGAGGGAACGGAGACCTTGATGCGCTCATCAAGGGCACCTGCATAGACCGTAGCCGTACCGCCGCCGGAGTTGCCAAGACACAGAATACGGTCTGGATCAATATACGCAGTGAAATGCGCGCATAGTATGTCAATACAGCGCATGATATCCCAGACGCGTTCACCGATCATGGTACGTCCGAGCAGAAGTGCGCGCATCGATGCCTGACGGCAGTCGGGACCGTTCGGTGTACCGCCCGATTCGCCGAA
>JAFYTT010000078.1 GCA_017558715.1 Clostridia bacterium
GGATCCGTGTGCGTCAAAAGCGATGCGGATAAGGTCCTCGGGATTCTGCGGCGGATGCGCAAAGACATCCTCGCCGATCTCATATCCGAGAAAATGCATCGGAACGGGACAGCTTGAGAGAACGGATGCGGCGGCGATTCTTGCGCGGCTGTTGCGGCAGAAGTTGTTTTCACGACCAAAGCCGTCGTTTTTCCAGTTGCCGCCCATGCACCAGACGCAGCGTACCTTTTTCTTTACCAATACGATACCGTCAAGCGGTGAAATATCATCTGCATCCGATGCAAGCAGAGATGCAAGAACCTGTAAATATCCGATTTCCAGCAGCTCCACGGAATGGTCGGGAGCCGATGCCAGAAGACGGCGGTATAACGCAGTACCGTTTTCAAGATCCTCATTGCGGATGTCAAGTGTTCCGCCTGCAAGTGCGACGGGATACTGATAAGGCGGACGACCGCCGAAATCATCGGCTTCCGTGTCAATACCGACAGGAATGCCGCCGAAGCCTTCTGTGTTGAGAACGGCGGTTACCGATGCGGCGGCATAAGGTGCTGCACCGTTGAGCACAACACCCATAAACTGCCAGACATCGGATTTTGCATAACGGCAGACCATGCGGAGTGCCGCGGTATCGTCACAGTCGGTCCACCAGTCGGTACCTAAAATGATATGTCGTTTCTGATTCATATCTGTCATTCTTCTGTAAAGTAAAGATCAATGATTTTCTGGAAGTGCTTTTCGGTAGCCTTTTCCTGTTTTTCTGCCGAGGAGATCAGCGTGCGCTGTCCCTTGACGAGCAATTCACCGAACAGATCGACATATTCTGCTCTCTTGAATGTGCGTCCGAAGTCAATCTCCATGCCCTGCATCAGAATGTCGAACATTTGAGAAGATTCTTCGTCGCGCAGAACTTTGTCTTCAAAGACGGTTTCATAGATCGCAGGGTATACAAGGCGATAACTTTCGATGGCAAGTGCTTCTGTAATCAGACCGGTCTTTTCGGCATCGGAAAGCACCAGCGGGATACCGAGCAGTCCCGTGCCGCCTGTAATCGTTGTAATGTAGTGTTCCTGCGTATCGTCTGCTTTGGGGAACGGAAGAAGTCCGAAGTCGGATTCCATATCGCGGAAGAACTGATAAGAGTCTGTCAAGAAGCCGGAATAGAAAAGACCTTTATCAGCGGCAAACATCCGCGCAAGATCGTTTTCCAGCGCGTAGTCGGTGATCATGTAGACAGCATCGGTTTCGATCAGGTCCGCAATGCGGTCAAACAGAGACTGGTTGCGGTCGGTGGCCATCGTAAGAGAGAAGGTACCGTCATTTGCAATCTCCAAAGGCTTGACATCCATCGCCACGCCCATTGCCACACCGACAGTGCCGTGTGAGCCGAGCAGACCAAAGAGGTCTTCGCTGTCATAGATGCCGTCGCCGTTGACATCGGAGGAAACGGTTTTCACGGTTTCGGCAAAGACATCGAAGGTCCAGGTGTTGTCAAGAACATGCTCATAAAGTCCGGAGATGTCATACTGTGCCGCAAGTGCCTTGTTGTAGTACAGACAATGCGAGAGCATAACGCCTGTGAACGGAATGTAGTTCATCTGCAGATAACAGCGGCCGTTGACGGTCAGAGATTCCGTTGCAAGCTGATTCCACCAAGGGGATGTGATATCGATATGCGGGATGTCGTAGTAGTTGGACAGCAGTGATTTTTGCACCATAGTACCCATGGAACCGATATGGGACCATACAAGATCAAATGCACAGTCTCCCGCAAGCTGGGATGTTTCCAGAGCGGCAGCAGATTTGTCGGTTGCATAGGTTTCACAGGTAATGTCAATGTTGTACTGTTCCTCCACAATGGCACAGCGCTTGAAAACCGTGTCGTTGATAAGATCGCCGTTCTCGCTGTCGGTTGTGAATTCATAGGAGGGCAGGTCGCCGAGCTTTGCATATTCGCGTCCCATGATGTGGTATTCCGCGCCGCCGAAATCGGCTTCGGGCAGGACATCACGGGAATATGTGGCGGTGTCGGCGGTTTCTGTTTCCACATCTGCGGTTCCGGTCGTGACAGGTGCGGTATCAAGGGCGTTATCGGAGGTGTCAGAGCAGCCTGCAAGAGACGCGGTCAGAAGTGCAGTGAGGACCAGAATGAAAGATAATGAATGTTTCATGGAAATCTCCTTCGGTTCTTTTTTTAATTTCTGATCGGATTTGAGCTTATGCCTTCAGCAGGACCGCCTCACCTGCACCGAGCTCAACCGTGATGACACAGTCATCAATCGGAATGAATCTGTCGTCGGAGAGAACGGACAGCGGCTTGTCTGTGTGGATGGTAAAGGTATTGTCCTTGATGAAGTCGCGGTTGACCAGATACATCGAGCCGTCTTCAAAGAAGCCGATGACACCGCCCTCACCGTCGATGGCTGTGATCGGACCGTAGGCTTCAAATTTCTTTGCACCGGGTTCGGGCGTGCCGATGTGGAAGACCTCCTCGGACTTGGTATTGAACAGACGGCGTCCTGCGGGTGCGATATCGGCGTTGATTTCCTTGACATCGTACCAGTGCTGCATCTTGTTGCCTTCGGTGTCGCACATCGCGTTGGTCCACTGCCAGTGATCGTCGTGAGAGGGTTCCCAATAGGTAAAGTACGAAATGCGCTTCATACCGTAGGCAAGACACATATTGACTTCCCAATAAAGCTCGCCGATGGTCAGATTGCGGTAAGGACCGTGTTCGGTCAGAAGGACGATCAGCATCTGGTCGATATCGTACTTGAGCGCGACAGAACGGAAATCTTCAATGTTTTCAAAGAAGCCGCCGCGGTTTTCGGTTGTTTCTGCGGACAGACGGATCAGACGCTCGCGCTCGTCGACATCAAGATCGAGAATTTCGTTGCGGTTCTGACGGCCGAGGAAGTGATAATGGTCATAGGAGAGCAGATGCGGGCGGACAATGTTGACGAACGCTTCCAGATGGGAAACATAGTCGGGATTGCCGAGCTGCTCGGGAGATGCGTAGTTGGGGAACAGGTTGATGACCGTTTCCTTATCGGGAGAATAACGGCGGAAGGCATTGACGATCGCACCGAGAACGGGGAACTTCTTTGCGTTCGGCTCGTCGACGATATCCCAGCCGATGATGTTGTCAAATTCCGCGTAATCGGCGACAACTTCCTTTGCCATGGCATCCGCGCCTGCGATATCATCCGCACCGTAGATGCGATGAATACGCGGGTCGGAAACGATCGCGCGCAGACCGAAACGGCGGAGAATCGGCAGTGCCTGCTTGTTGGTTTGTGTGCCGTAGTGAAGCGGCATCAGCGTCATACCCGATGCGGCGATTTCGGCAATGACATCCTCCTGAACAACAAAATTTGCAAACGGACCGTGGAAATAAGTGATGTCAAACTGTTTCATGATAAACCTCCAAAATGGAATTTATTTGTTGCGTTCATTATATCACGCAGGCGGAGGAATTGCAAGTGCTGTTCACGGATTTGCAAAAAAATTTCATCAAATTCCGTTATGCTCTTGACAAAAGCCATGTTTGCGGGTACAATGAAGGAAATAGAATGACAATAATCGGAGGTTTGACCCATGGATGATTATATGCCTGCGATCGTTTTGATCGGCATCGGCGGATACGGTACTTTGTATGTCGATGAAATTCTGCGTGATACAGACAACGGACTTTGTGCGCTGGTCGGTGTTGTTGATCCTGCGGCAAAGGCAAGTCCGCGCTATGAAATCCTGACAGAACGCGGAATTCCGATCTATGAAACGCCCGAGGCCTTCTTTGAAGAACATACCGCTGATATCTGCTGTATCGCCGCACCGATCCAGTTTCATACACCCTATACCTTGCTTGCGCTGAAATACGGCTGTCATGTTGTCTGCGAAAAGCCGCTGTCGGGCGATTTCCGCGACGGATATCTGCTTGATGCGATTGCGGACAGAGAATATAAGTTTGTCATTTCCGGCTATCAGTGGTCGCACAGTGCGGCGATGCTTGCGCTGAAACGCGATATTTTGGACGGCAGGTTCGGGAAACCGAAGCATTTGAAGACACGGGTGCTGTGGCCGCGGGCGCAGAGTTATTTCCGTCGCGGCTCGGGATGGGCAGGAAAACGGTATGCTGCCGACGGGACACCGATTTTTGACAGCGTTGCCAACAATGCGGCGGCGCATTATCTGCACAACATGCTGTTTGTGCTTGGCGACCGCATCGACCGTGCGGCAATGCCTGTATCGGTGGATGCCGAGCTTCTGCGCGTCAATCCCATTGAAAACTTTGATTCCTGTGTTCTGCGGATGAAGCTGGAGAGCGGCGCGGATGCACTGTTCATTGCCACCCATTCGACCAGAGAAAACATCAATCCTGTGTTTACCTATGAATTTGAGCACGGTACGGTGACGTATGCGCAGGAAGAGAAAACCGGTATCATTGCGGTCTTTGATGACGGCACGACGAAGAACTACGGTGATCCGTTTGCCGATCAGATGAATAAGGTGCGGTATGCCATCCGTGCCGCCGATCAGGATGTGTATGACCGAGAGCTTCCGTGCACCGCGATGACCGCAGTACCGCATGCACGGACGATTGCCGCCATTGCCGATGTCCCGATCGTCGATGTTCCCGAATCCCTGACGGAAACAGTCATGATGGGTGCGGAGAAAAACGACCCTCTGCGCGTGGTTGTCGGACTCAAGGACGCGCTTTGTGCCTGCTACGAGCGGGGCTGTATGCTGTCGGAGCTGGATGATGACGACAGCGCGGCTCTGCGCGATATTCTTGTTCCCGCAAAAGACCTGCCGATGCCTGCGGGTGATATGGATGAGGATGCGTACCATGCCTTTTACGCGGATCGACCGATACTCGATGCCGACCGCTTGTATCAGGCAAAGCTTGCACAGCTGACAGGCAAACCCGCAAAGAAGCGCGGCAGCAGAAAAAAGAAGACAACGGAATAAAATGACGAACAACAGCACCGAAATCCACGGTATAGGAGGATTCGGTGCTGTTTTGACGTTTGGATATGTTTATTTATGATTTCAGGTACTCAAGATAGGCATAGGGCAGATAATAAATATAACAATCTCTCTCTGCCTGTGTTTCGAGATTCAAAAGGATTCCGTCGGGCGTAAGGAACATATCTTTGATGAAAACGCTTCCTTCATAAGTCAGGGCAGTGTCAATCATACGGTAAAGCCGATCGCTTCGCGTATCATAGATTGTAAAATGTCCGCCATGATTATTCTGATATACGATACCGTTATGCATCTGCATATGCTGATACATTGTCTGACTGAATACAATATAGTACGAATCGTAATCTGTCAGCAGGGCATTTTGTGCCTCGGTTGCAGCTTTTCCGGTATCGGCATGATAATATGTTTTTTTGTTATCTGTTGATTTGGCAAGATACACATCGGTGCCGATATTGATGGTTCCATCCAACCAAACACGGTTGGTGATGATCTCGCTGTGCCAGCTGCCTTCACGATAACGGATAAGATAACATGGACTGTACACTTCTCCCTGTTTTGACGGTACATCGGGTACGATATAGATCGTATCGTTATCAAGCCAGCCGAAATATTCTGTATCGCCGGATATGAGTGAGCCTTCCCAGGAATCGTTGCAGACCAGAGTGGAACGACCGGTGTTGAGGTCGTACACAAAATAAGTCCCTCCGTGGCTTTGCGGGTCATTGTTGTCGGAGACGCTGTAAAGAAAGCGATCGTTGTTTGGGGAGACGACTTGAATCTGTGCCCAAAGCAGAATGGCTTGGGTATCCATGCCGCTGTGAATATCGTGTTTCCGTAATGTTTCATAACGCTCGGAAGTCGGTACGGCACGTTCCCGCAGGGATGCCCATGTTTTTGTGACTGTGTCATAAATGACGATGTCCTCAACAGAATTTGTCACCAAAGTACAGTAGATGTAGCGTGCATCTGTCAAAAACACAGACAGCGCATTGGTGGGGATCGGAATACCGTTCTCGTATTGTGCGCCAAGACTTCCATCAATCAGTTCATATGGTCCGCTGGCACCTTGGGTATATGGTGTCGGTCGAACTGTATAATGCTTATTCCCGATTTGGTAAGTGGAATAACTTGCCGTCAGCGTTTTCTCACCAAGGGTCAGGGAGACCGTATGCTCCGTTATTTCCAGCGGTTTCATCGGAACATCGGAATCAGGGGAAAAGGTGTACCAACCCTTGACAAGACTGTTGTATTCCTCACTATGTATGGGAATATTGCGCGAATACGGTGTTCCCGTAATTCCGGTGCAGTAAAAAGTAGAGCTTGTGCCGATTGCTTTGTACATCATCGGTCGTTGGATCATCCCAGCAAACAGCTTCGGCGCGGGAATATCCGGCGGCAGATTGTCAATGTCAAGAACCGGCTCTGTTGGCGGTACTTCTGTATCGACAGGTGTTTCTGTTTCCGTTTCGGGTGGCGCTGTTGTTTCGGGAATCGGTGCTTCGGTGATCGGTTCTGTTTCCGTGGCTGCAGTCATCGGCTCGGTGACAAGAGGTGCGGTTGTCTCCGTGTCTGTGATGCGTTCGGTTACGATATTGGCGGTATCGGTTTCGTCCGGATTGATTTCAGGTTCGTGACAGGACAGCATCGTCAGCAGGATTACGGCTGTCAGGATGGCGGATAAAAGGCGTGTTTTCATGTCGGTGTCCTCCTGTTGTGGTTTTTATCCGTACACAGTATATAGACGTTCAAAATCCGATTTTGTTCCCTGTGTTTTGAAATTTTTCCAATATTTTTTGCAAATCTTCCTTTTTGGAGTATCATATCATATTTACAGGTCAAATTCAAGCACAAAATTATGAACATAACAGACCCTCTTCTTCAAAAAATCCACACGGTTTTTGAGAAAAACCGAAAAGACCCTTTACAAGCGGGCGGTTTTCGGGTATAATGATAGTAAATCAAAAAGAGAGGATTTTACGATATGAATTACATTCCTTATGTTAATATCCGCATGGGTACTGCGTCTGTCAACCGCTTCTCCCATGGCAACACACTTCCTTATACCCAGCTTCCCTGGGCAATGGCAGGCTTTATGCCCCAGACCAACGGTCATGCGGGCGGCTGGTTCTTCCATGCTGACGATCGCTGTGTCGAGGGTATCCGTCTGACGCATCAGCCCAGCCCCTGGATCAACGACTACGGCACGTTCTTAATGACGCCCGAAGCAGGTTCTCGCGTCTACGAGCGCTATGACGGCGGCTGGTCCGGCTACCGTCCCGAGGAAACGACGTTCCGTCCCGACCTGCTCAAGGTGCGCTTCCTGCGCCAGAGATGCGATTTCTCCCTCGTTCCGACCGAGCGCGGCGGTATCTTCAAGCTGCATTTTGATATGCTCAAAAACATCGGTCTGACGTTCCATCCGCTCAAGGGCAACAACGGCTGGAGATACGATGCGCAGACCAATACGCTGTACGGATGGACAGACGGTCACTCCCAGGACAAGCCCGTCAACTTCAAGATGTATATCGTCGTGAAGTTTGGCGAGGGTGACGTCAACGCCGATGCATTCTCCGTTTTCAATGTCGAAAATCTCGGTCAGGGCTGCCATGTCATGTTCAACAATGCCGACATCACAGCAAAGATTGCCATTTCCTATCTGTCCGAAGAACAGGCACTTTACAATCTCAATGAAGACATGGGCGACAAGTGCTTCTGCACGCTGCAGAAAGAAGCAGAAGACAAGTGGGAAGAAATTCTGCACCGCATCGAAATTGATGCTGTTGACGAAGATCAGCTGACTACGTTCTACTCCTGCCTGTATCGTACCGTTCTGTTCCCGCACAAGGCGTATGAACACGATATGGAAACGGGCGAAAATGTTCACTATTCTCCCTTTACCGGCAAGAAGGTACCCGGGGTCCGTTATACCGACAACGGCTTCTGGGATACCTACCGCACGATCTATCCGCTGTATGCACTGATTGCACGCGACGAATATGCCGAAATTCTCGACGGTTTCGTTGCGGACTACCGTGACGGCGGATGGCTGCCGAGATGGCCGTCCCTCGGTGAGGTTGGCTGTATGCCGTCCACGCTGATTGATGCTGTCATTGCGGATGCGGCTGTCAAGGGTATCGGTAACAAGGCGCTCTGGACGGAAGCGCTTGAGGGTATGCTCCATCATGCCAACCACAACGGTCCCGAGAACCGCTACGGCAGAAACGGTGCGGAAAAGTACGTCAAGCTCGGCTATATGCCGCGTGACCAGTACCACGAATCGGTCAACCTGACGCTCGATGCGGCTTACGGTGACTGGTGTATCGCGCGTGTTGCTGAGGTGCTCGGCTACGATGCGGACTTTATTGCAAACTACGACAGACGCGCAAAGAACTACGAAAAGCTCTTTGACCGCGAAACCGGCTTTATGCGCGGCAAGGACGAAGCTGGCACGATGAAGGACAACTTCGATCCGCTGTGCTGGGGCGGTGAATACACCGAGGGCTGTGCATGGCAGTCGACCTTTGCGGTTCCCCATGACGTTTTCGGTCTTGCAGAACTGTTCGGCGGTCGTGAGGCGATGATTGCAAAGCTCGATGAGCTGTTTGCAACGAAGCCCGAATATATCGTTGACGGCTACGGCTATGAAATCCACGAAATGACGGAGCTTGCGGCAATCGACTTCGGTCAGTGTGCCATCTCCAATCAGCCGTCGTTCCATTTCCCCTTCCTGTTCTCCCTGCTCGGTGACGAAGCAAAGGCAAGCAAGTGGGTAAAAGAACTGACGACCGTCTTCCACGCAACGCCCACCGGCTATCCGGGTGATGAAGACAACGGTACGACCTCTGCATGGTATATCTTTGCAGTTCTCGGCATTTATCCCGTCTGTCCCGGTATGCCCGGCACGGCAGGATATGCAAAGACCGATATGCTTGTCAAGGGTGCGAAGATTCTCGGCAAGGTTTGGGATCATAATCATATTGAAAACTATATCTGATTGATGTTATGAAAATTGTTGATGTTATGAAAATTGCAAAAATCAGCTTTATCGTTTTATATCTCCTTGCAATTCTCTGGAATCTGCTCTGTCTGATCGGTCCGATATCGGCTGATAAATGGGCATTTTCCTGTACCATGGTTGCGATTGCCAATCTGGTGGTTCTGTTTCTGCAGTCGCGGGCAAAGAAAACGCCGAAAGACACCGCAGATGAACCCGTGAAAACGCAATCGGAGAAGACGGTTTCCGTATTGGTTGTGATTCTCTGTGTTGTATGGTTTATCACATCGCTTGCGTGTATTTTGTATCCGCTGTAATTGCGGGATTTCAAATTCTGAATACGAAAATCCTCCCTGTGACGAAACATCATAGGGAGGATTCTTCATTGTACGGAGATTATCTTTCAATCAGAATGGTCTTGATCTCAAACGGACGGAACTTCAAGAAGACAGAACCGTCGACGATCTTCAACTCTTCCTTCTTTTCTTCCAGCATGTTCGTGACAAAGACGCGCTTTGCATCGTACACGTTCAGCGTGCAGTTGACAGCGGAGCGTTCACATTCATAAAGACGCAGGACATAAGCGTTTTCAACATCTTCCGCATTCTTGACCGCTTCACAGATGACGCTGGGGGCTGTGACATCAAACAGCTTCGGTGCATTCAGAACACCGTCAACGATGATCGGCTTGCGGTTGAGCATGTAGGACGGCTTGACAACCGTATCTGCATCAAACGCGCCGATGTGCGGCAGCAGAGAATAGGTCAGCGTGTGAACACCGAAGTCGGTGACAAAGTCGGGACGGCATCCGCCGCGGTGGAGGGTCAGGCGCAGGTCGCTGCCATCCATGGAAATACCGTACTTGCAGTCGTTGAGAACGGCAACACCGTAACGGGTTTCGGAAATGTCGGTCCACTTGTGGTTGCAGACCTCGAACTTTGCTGCTTCCAGAGAGTTGTTCTTCGTGGTTGCGCGGTCAACGTGACCGAACTGGATTTCGTTCTTTGCAAAGCCGGAACGGATGGCGACATCAAAGCCGGCCTTCATCAGGGAGTGGCGTTCCTTCCAGTCGAGCTTCATTTCGTAGTCGATGCGTGCGTTGTCCGCATAGAAGACGGTATCAACGACAGCGGTGGACTTGCGACCGAAGCTATAGGTGGAGCGGATACGGTATTCGACCGCACCGTCGGAGATGACTTCGCGGGACTGCAGGGTCGTGACGGGCTTGAGCTTGAGGAAAATGTCATCCTCAACTTCCCAGTTGTCGTATGCCGTCGGCATATCTTCACCAAACCACAGCGTACCGAGCGGTGCGCCCTTGACGTTTGCAACCTCGCGGTCAACGCGGCGGTCATACAGAGAGGTGATATAGCCGGATTCGTCAAAGGTGACGCGGTAGACGGGCGTGACGAGCACGTTGCCTTCTGCGCGGAAGACGGATTCGGATGCGGCGGGAGCGGTCTTCTTCAGGGTAACTGCTTCCATGGCGGGAATTGCACCGTTCAGCTTGACTGCGGTCTTTTCACAGCCGCTCACATCGGTATAGGTCTGGGTGTTAAGACCTTCAATACCGGTGGTGCCGTCGAGAACGATGACATCGTTACGTTCAAAGGACAGCGGATTGTATACGGAGAGGGTATCGTTAGCCGGTGTGGTCAGCTTGTCAGCATATGCCATTGCCGCAGAGAGGGCATTGTCGATGAGGGAGTGCATTTCGGGGATGGCAATTTCATAAACGCGCGGAATGGAGGTGCCGGGCAGGATGTCGTGGAACTGGTTCTTTAAGAGAATCTTGTACCATTCGTCGTGCTTTTCGTGGGTTGCTTCGCCGGACAGAACATTGAACAGTTCGTAGTCGGCAAGTGCCAGTTCTGCCAGACGGTTGTTCTTCTTGACCTCGTGCATCTGAGTCAGCGTACCGCGGTGGTATTCCAGATAGAGCTCACCGTCGAACAGCGGAAGCTTGTCCTTGCGTGCTTCGATGTCTTCCATGAACTTGGAAACAGTCGTCGGGACGATTTCGGGCATACCGTCAAGGTCCTTGGAGCGCTTTAAGAATTCAAGCATACCGTAGGTCGGTCCGCCGCCGCCGTCACCGAAGCCGTATGCCGCGAGTCTGTGGTCGTTGGACTTCTTGTCGCGGATTTCGGTTACCGTTCCCATCAGCGTCTTGACATCGGGAATCAGGTGCATACGGTTTAAGTGTGTCGTTACCTCGGTGCCGTCGATGCCGCGCCAGATGAAGGTATCAGCCGGGAAGGTGTTGAGGTCTGCCCATGCCATCTTGGTGGTATAGAAATACTTGACATCCGATTCCTGCATGATCTGCGGGATTGCGCCGTTGTAGCCGAACGTATCGGGCAGCCAGAATGCATCGGAGGTATAACCCATGTGTTCACGGGTGAAGCGCTGACCGTAGAGGAACTGACGAACCATCGCTTCGCCGCCGGTGATGTTGCAGTCACATTCGACCCAGACACCGCCGTTCGGTTCGTAACGACCCTCGGCAACCTTCTGCTTGATGCCTTCAAAAATGTCGGGGTAATACTGACGCATCCAGTCAAGGTGCAGAGCAGAGGACTGAATGAAGGTGTATTCGGGATAGATATCCATCAGGTTGAGCGTCTGGGAATACGTTCTTGCACACTTGCGGATGGTTTCGTCAACCGGCCACAGCCATGCCGTATCCATGTGGGAATGACCGATTACGCCGATCTTGCCGCGGGTTCTGTCGCCGCCCTCTTTCTTCTGCAGAGCGGGTGCGAGGATTTCGGAGATCTTTGCGCAGGATTCGAGGATTTCTTCCTCAGTTGCGGAAAGGATATCGCCGATCAGGTACGGGAATGCTTCCATGATGCATTCGTGTGCGCGCATCGCGACAAAGTTTTCACCCGGCAGACGTGCGATCTGCAGTGCCGTTGCAACGTCAAAGACGAAGTCGCGGATGACGGGTTCCATGACAGCAAACTTGATGCCGTGATAACGGTGCTCGCACTTGTCGTGAACGGATTCGTCGCGTTCGTAGTTGGCATAAGGCCAGCATTCCAGACACGTGTGACCTGCGTAGCATTCCAGCGCGACTTCGTAGGTTTCGCCTGCCTTTGCGGGAGACGCTAAGAACATTGCGGAGTGCATACCGCCGAGGAACTGGTTCTTGGAGTTGATGATGCCGGCGGGCTTGCCGTTACGGAAACACATGATTTCAACCGCTTCCGCATCGCAGATGACGCAGAGGGTCTTGCCGTCTGCCTCCGCAGGAACGGTGTAGGTTGTGGACAGCCACATGTTGCCCCATTCGTGACCCCAGACGGTACCGGGAGCGATGGGTGCCATGTCAGCCTTTGCGGGCGGGAGACGCAGGTGGTCGTCGGTTGCATAGGACAGGACGTCTTCTGCTGCTCCGATAACGCGGAAAATTCTGCGTCCGTACAGTTCGAGCACCTCGTCGAATTTCTTGTAGGTACGCTCAATATAAGCGTGCTGATTCATCTGATTCAAAAGTATATTCCTCCTAAATTAGTTTTCGGGTTTATGGGTGGAGCCGATGTTGTGATCGACTTCAACTTCGGGATTGTCGCCGAGCAGGACGATGCCATCTTCAATGGAGGCACGGTGCCAGACGTTGTCGCGGACGATGCAGTGATTGCAGTCCTTGATGACCATGCAGTAATCGGGACTCCAGGTGCCGACGCCGCCGTCATCGCGGCCGAGACGGAAGGTGTTGCCGGTGAGAACGATGTTGTCTGCTTTTGTCATGCGGATGTGTGCGCTGTCATAGACTTCGTCAAACGGTTCTGGTTTCGGTTTGCCGGAGCGGTAGATCAGATTGCCTGTGACGGAAACTGCGGTTGCATAACCGTTATCTGTGCCGAGTACCAGCGCAGGACCGCCGGAACGGTCGAAGTAATTGCCTGTGAAGTTACAGCAGTTGACGTTGGGCAGATAGAAGCCCGCAAGACGGTTCCACTCAACGCGGTTGCCCGTTGCGGTGACGGATGCACAGCAGGGACCGCCCTTGATGCCGCCGTCACGGTTGCCGGAGAACCAGTTGTCGATGATGAAGCCATCCCATCCGTCGATGTAAAGACCTGCGTTCGAGAAGCAGAGCATCGAATGACGGACGGAGAAGCACCAGATGTGTTCCAGATGGACCGCGTCGCCGGAGAAGTTGCCGATGCGGCAGTCGTCAATGGTCGGGGTATCCTCCTCGGAACCGCCGTTGTACTGATCCCAATACAGCTTGACACCGTGAACGCCCGTGCCAAGTCCCTGACCGTTCAGACTCATACCGCGGATAGCACAGCCGAATGCACCGGTGATGTCAAGCAGACAGTCGGTATCGGCGGTATTCAGCGTGAAGATCGAGGAGCCGTAAGAACGGAACGACCATGCGGAATGACCTTCGAGAGACACGCCTTTTCCCATTTTCAGCTTGCCGGTCATGTAGTTTCCGGGCGGTACCTGAACGACACCGCGGCATTCTGCTGCAGCATCAAGCGCGGACTGGATCGCCGCTGTATTATCGGTCACGCCGTCACCGACTGCACCGAATGCGGTAATATCAAAAATATTAGTCATGAAAAGAACCTCCTTTAATCACAAAATATTTCTATTGAAATCATACCATATCAAGCGTTATCTGTCAAGAGGTTCCGGCTGATTTCTGACGCAGTTTCCGCATAAATGCATGACGGAATTTTCAATTTATGCTTGACGGTTTGCCGGCGGTGCGTTATAATATTACCGTTGAAAAAAACAAACATTGAAAATATTAATAATATAAAGGATGATATGATTGATGACCTGGATTTTGGTTATTGGCATTGCGGCGGTGGTGCTCGCACTTCTGTATGTTCTGATCGGAGAATTTTTTTATCACATGGCGATTGATGCACACTCCAAAAAATGGTTTCTGGAGCCTCCGAAAAAGACGAAAAAGAAAACCATTGAAGGCGCGGACAGCTATTCCGCATTGAAGGACGATACGCGGGAGACGTATGAGCGCGCGCTTGACACGGCATATTTTGATTCACATGAGGCGCAGATCGTTGACATTGTTTCCACCGACGGCAAAAATCTTGTGCTGAAAGGATATTATTATCCTGCGGAAACGGCATCCGATAAATGGCTGTTGTTCTTCCATGGTTATGCAAGCTCGGTCAAATGGTCCCGTCGATGGATTCGTACCATGTCGGAGTGCGGATATCATGTGCTGGCACCCGATATGCGCGGTCACGGGATGTCGGGCGGTGATTACATCGGTATGGGATGGGATGAACGGCTGGATATTCTCGCGTGGATTGACTGGACGATCGCGCAAAATCCGCAGGCGCAGATTCTCGTTTCTGGTGTTTCCATGGGCGGTGCGTCGGTATTGTGTGCCGCAGGAGAACCGCTCCCCGAACAGGTCAAATGTCTGATTGCCGACTGCGGCTATACCTCGGTCAGAGACATTTTGTCCTGTCAGCTGAAAGCGCTGTTCCGTCTGCCTGATTTTCCGTTCCTTTATGCTGCGCGTTCTGCCATTCTGCGCCATGCGGGATATGACATTTTCCGTACCAGCGCCATCGATCAGCTGAAAAAAGCAACCAAGCCGATTCTGATGATTCACGGTGAGGCAGATACTTTCGTTCCGTTCTCTATGCTGGAACAGGTTTACCATGCGGCGGCAAGTAAGGAAAAGGAAATGCTTGCCATTCCGGGCGCGGGTCACGGAACATGCTGCTGTACCGAACCGGATTTATACTGGGAACATTATCTTGCGTTTGCAAATCGGTATATAAAATAAAAGGAATCGAAAACTATGTATTTTGACTGTCAGAACTCCATTGATTATTTACTTGAACATGGCAGAGATGTCATCAAATATCGTTTACATAAGGATATTCTGCACGACCTGACTGCGGCAGAGGAACAGACTCTGCTGGAACGTGTCATGCAGACACCCGACTATCAACTGCTGATGACCCATGTCAAGCCTAACGGTTATATAGGGCGCGGGATGCATTCGTGGGAGAAGTTCAAAACATCGCATCTGGATGACGGTGAAAACGCCGCCAGACTGCTGCACAATTACGCAATTCCGAAGGATATGCCGATTGTAAAGAATTTTGTTTCTGCAATGCGCGACGATGCGGTACTACAAGAGGAATTTTCCTATTATCATCCCGAGACGGTACGGCTGGAACAGCGCAGTCTCGGTATCAACAGCGGATCGACGCTGGATGTGACGCTGTTTGCCTGTCAAGCGCTTCTCGGGTATGGTGATGATCCCCAAATGCATCATTTTGTGGATGCTTCCTACAATGCCTTTGTCAGTCTGCTTGATTATGAGGATATCCATGCGATCACAGACTATAACCCCAATTTGAAGCGGAAATATAACTATCCGACGATCACGCCCGATACCTATTTTCCGTGTCAGTATCATTTGGAAACGCTTGCCAATACACAAAGCTGGCGGACAGAGGAATCGGTGTCACGTCTTGCACAGGCGATTGACCATCATGACCGTATCACAGAGAATTTCGGCGGTTTTGCCGTAAAGCTTGGCGGCAAGCAGGTGGGTCCCGGATGGGCATATATGAATCCGTTTTTCCCTCTGTCCTTTCCGCAGAAAGCACCGAATCACCGAAAGACACTGACGGCGCTTGCAAAAGTCTGCGGTGATCGGACAAAGGTTGTCAGAGAATCGGCGGAAACCCTGCTTGAAATGCTGTCGGGTGACGGTGTTCTGCGAACGACATTTGCTTCCTCTTATGAAAAGAGTCGATTCAAAGATAATTTCCGATCAGGTCATCCCTATGCTGAAGTCGGGCTGGAACCCGATCATAAGAAAGATACCGCGATCTGGTGTGAATTGACATTCTGGGCTGTGGAATTTCTGTATATCCTTGAAAACGGAAAAAATCAATTATAATCAAACTCTCCCTTGCATTTTTGCCCGGGGTGTGATACAATAAAGTCATCAAGAAACATTGGAGGTGATGAATATGACATTCGGAATGCGGAACATCGGATGGAATATCGGTCACCTTCTTTTGCTGTCTTTTTGACGGTGCTGTCTTTTTGACAGTGCTGTCTTTTTGACAGTTTATACTGACTGTGTTCCCACACATTGACACTGTGCCATCCGTTGTCGGGCGGCACAGTTTTTGTCCTGCTTTCCGAATGATGATCGGACGGCAGGATTTTTTATTTCCATAAAGAGAAAGGGTGTTGTGCAATGAAACGCTTGGCATCATTTGTGATGGGTCAGCAGCCATGCGATGACAGCTACACAAAAATGTATGAAGGCGCCATGTTTGATGCGTTCAGCAATGAAACTGTTTATGAAGCGGTTTACTGGTACGAGGAAATCGGATTTCGGATTGAGAGAAGCAAAAAGAACGATCCGACCTGTCCGACGGTAACGGTCATTGTTCCGTACGAAGCACTGAACAGTGCGCTTATTTCGGAGGAGGTTGATATTTTGAAGCGATTAAAGTATTATTTTCTGCATATGCAGCCAAAGGATGAAACATACAAGAGTATATATGAAGGAAAAATGATTGCTGAGCTGTTTACGCAAAGCGGCGAGCCGATGGAGTTTCTCGAAGAACACGCAGAGGCGATCTATTGGGAGAATCCGGGCAGCATCCGAGAGGGCATTTCCTATGAGTACACGCAGACAAATAAGCTGGCAAAGGACTGCCCTACGGTCAAGGTGCGGATTCCCGCGGAGAAGCTCGGTGACATCCCGACGCCCGATCATGACGAGCGAACGGTGCATCATGCCTTTTCCGCACAGACGGCAGCGGCTGCGGATTTCTGTATGCGTGCGTTTGGCAGGAAATTGGCTGAACTGAATGCGGAGCTTTATAACCGCAGTCGCCCCGATAAAGAAAACGGTGCTTATTATTTTCCGAAACCCGGCGGAGAGGTGCTTGTACGCAACGGCGCGTATTTTGCGATGTGTACACCGAAATACTATGAAAACGGAAGCGGCATTACGGTCTATATCCGTGACGGCGATCAGGAAAAATTCAAGCCGATGCTGTGTCTTTGTCTGACCTTGCAGGTACAGCTCCCACAGAAAAAACATGATAAAGCGATGCGAATGCTGTGTCGGGATCTGCCGCGTGCGGTAGAAGAATTTATCCGTGATTTTGATCGGGAGGGATTCTGTGATGCGGTTGCGCTGGCAAATACTCAGATGGCGATCCGTGCGGCACTCAGGGAAAGTCCGTTTTGTGCATTCATTGCGGACGGCGCAATTTTACCGCGAGACAGCCAGAGTGGCGGTGCAATGCAAAATGCAATTCCGTTTCGCGCACCGGAGGGCAGTCGAATTACAATTGCAGGTGTGACGGGAATGGGGATCCGTCGCGGGGTAACTGTAATTACGGGCGGAGGTTATTCCGGTAAATCGACGGTATTGGATGCCATAGCATGCGGGGTATATAATCATGTCAGGGGTGATGGAAGAGAACTGTGTATTACCGACGATACGGCGGTGTCGATTATGGCGGAGGATGGGCGGTGTGTGAAAAATCTGAATATTTCGCCGTTTATCAAATGGCTTCCGATGGGCGAGCCTTCGGATTTCTCAACGGTGCATGCGTCAGGCTCCACGTCACAGGCGGCAAATATCATGGAGGCGGTTGACAGCGGCGCAAAACTGCTGCTGATTGACGAAGATCGCAGTGCGACGAACTTTATGATACGCGACAGGCTGATGAAGGCATTGATTCAGCGGGAACCGATTACGCCGTTTACGGATCGTGTACGGGAGCTCGCGGCGCGTGATGTTTCAACGATTCTTGTCATCGGCGGCAGTGGAGAATATCTTGCGGCAGCAGATGCAGTGTACTTGATGGATGCATATGAAATGATTGATGTGACGGAAGAGGCAAGAGACTTATCACAAGAATATGGAATTGTGCATGAGCAGCCGGAATCTGCAGATTGGACTGCAAATCGTCTGATTCTGAAAGAACATTTTTCCTCTTATCCACAGAACAGCGGCTCGGAACGGATGGAAGTCTCTGAAATGGGATATCTTATTATCGGAGAAGAAATGATTGATCTTCGCGGTTTGCAGCAGCTGATGACAGACGGTCAGCGGCAGGCGGTTGGCTTTCTTTTGCGGTATCTGATGATTCGTGAAAAAGAAGAAGTATTTTCTCTGTCTGAACGGCTCGAAAAGTTGATGCTTCAGCTTGAGAAGGAAGGACTTGACGCGATTTATTCTTCGTATTTTACTTCGTGTGGTCGGTTTTTTGACTTACCGCGGATGCAGGATATCATAGCCGTTGTATATAGGATGAGACAATTAACGTATCGCAGATAGAACGTGCGATTGTTTTGATCGGACAAATTCTTTGAAGAAACAGAAATTCGAAGAATTTGTCCGAAATAAATCGATAAAATGTGAAAAAGGTATTGACAAAAGAAGGAAGAGGTGGTATAATATAGAGGTCGCAAGCGAGGAACCGCGAAAACGGCTCTTCGGAAACGAAAAAATCAAGAAAAATTCAAAAAACTTTGAAAAACCTCTTGACAAGTCGTTTTGAATGTGATATAATATATAAGCTGTCGCAAAAAAAGACAGCCGATGATCCTTGAAAATTGAACAACAGACGAAAGATTGTACGAATTATTTTAGAGATAAGAAATTATCTTTGGAATCTCGACAATTCCTTTTTACAGAATAGAATTTCTATTCACTCTAAACAAGTAAGAGAGCTAA
>JAFYTT010000079.1 GCA_017558715.1 Clostridia bacterium
CAGAAGTACGGTTCGCTGTAATTGAGTGCCGCCGCGGTTGTTCTCGTGGAGATTGGTTCGGCATAGTGCGTTTCTGTGAAATCGATGACGGCACGGGCGAAGCTTTGTTCCATGCCGTCACGTGCGGTTGAGGATACCATGTGCGGACTTGCGATGCGGCGCAAATGACCGAAAAAGAAGCAGAGCGCACCGTAAAACAGCAGTTCTTCACAGTGCCCCGGGGCATCCAGCGCATCCAGCATTTCATGAAACGATGTGTCAAGTCTCTGGTGGGTGTCATGTTCCCGCGGGATGTGCAGTGCGTGCATTTTATCCGACAGTGAGAGCAGATGCAAAAAATCTGCGGCTTCTTTGATGGGAAGAGCAGAGATCAGTTCTGTGTCAAAACAGATGCAGTGGGTAACATAACCGCCGCTCTCAGCACGGATGGCGGTCTCATGCGGCTCATACGGCGGAAAGATCACCACGTCTCCGATATGTGCAGTGCGGTAATCATCGGATGCGGCACAGCGATACTGCCACTCACCGCGTTCCACAAATATGATTTCCGCTTCCGGATGATAGTGCATCGGTGTGGAAAGAAACAGCCCCTCGTGTCCGTCACAGTAGGGAAGATACGGAATCATGCGATCGGATAGCTCCTCGGTGTAGGATGCTGCCGGAACGGATCGGTATCGGGAAATATAATCGTTGTTCAAATGCATGGTTGTCTCCAAAAAAGATAAAATACTGTCAGTAAAAAGCAAAATAGCGATATCTATTTTGATTATATTATAGTATAATTATCTTGAAATTGCAAGTGTTTTTTATAAAATTATCACAAATCCCAAAAAATCAAAAAATATAGAGATACGAAAGGATGACAAACCAATGATGAAACAAATTGCAGCACAGGCAATCGCATCCGCGCTTCTGCTGTCGCTTCTGAGTGCCTGCGGCAGCTCCGGCACAACAGAGGTACAGACAACGGCAGATACCGCATCGCAGACAACCGAAGCAGTCACGGAAGCGGGTCCCGCTTTTCCCGCAGTTTCCTATGGCGGTGAGGATATCCACTTTCTGACGGAGGAATATGGTATCTATACCAGCATTGAAATCTTTTCTCCGGGTTTGGACGGTTCACTCATCAATGATACTGTTTATAACCGAAATTTGATCATTGAGGAACGTTTTGATGTCCGTATCACTGAAGAACGTCTGCAAAATGCGCATACTACCGCTTATACAACTGTGCTTTCCGGTGAGGATGTTTACGATGTTGTGATGCCGTATCTTAATAATTCCGTCTCCAACGCTGTTGAGGGCTTTTATCTGGATCTGTATGAGGTAGAAAATCTGCATCTGGAAAACAGCTGGTGGGATCAGCGCGCAAACGAAAATCTGCGAGTTGGAGGAAAACTGTATTTCACGACGGGTGATATCAGTATTCTTGACAACGAATGCACGATGGTTCTGCTGTTCAACAAGCAGATGGCGGAGCAGAATGATCTTCCCGACCCATATGCCATGGTACGCGAGGGAAAATGGACAATGGATGCGTTGTTTGAAATGTGCTCCGATTTGAGTGTCGACCTTAACGGCGATGGCAAAATGAAAAACACGGACGATCAGTACGGTATTTACTGTGCATTCAACATGCCGCATTCGCTGTATTTCGGTACGGGTGAGCGCATCGCGGTTGCAGATGAAAGCGGAGAGCTGCAGCTTGTCATGTACAACGAGCGTTCGGCAGAGGTTGTGAACAAGATATTTGATCTTTGTCTTGGGTCTGACGTTATGTACGGTGACGGACGGGACACTGCTTTCAAAGAAGGCAGACTTCTGATGAGCAGTCATGCACAGAGCGATATCGATGCATTCCGTAATTGCCAGTTTGACTTTGGTATTCTGCCATATCCGAAATACAATGAAGAACAGAAAGAATATTACAGTTTTGTCAGTACCATCCTCACACCCGGCGTTTCCATTCCTGTTACAAACAACGAGCCGGAAAAGGCAGGTCTGATTCTCGAAGCAATGGCTTATTACTCCGTCGATACGCTGACGCATGCGTACTATGACATTACGCTGAACGATCGTTATATCCGCGACGAGGACTCCGGTGAAATGCTGGATATCATCTTCTCGACCCGCGTTTATGACTTTGGTTTTATCTTTGATGTCGGCGGTCTGGGAACGCTGATTGAGACCCTGTATAATACGCGCAGAAACAATTTTGCTTCCCTGTATGAAAAGCGGGAATCCAAAGCAAAGGCGGCACTTTCCGATCTGATGGATTCCTTTGGCGATGCACAATAACAAACGGAGGCAAAACACATATGAGTCGATATATTACCAATCCCAACCGTTGGGTTATCGTTGCCGAGCAGTATTCCGGGCTGATCCGGCGCGGTGTTGATCTGCTTCAGAAAACGGTGTCTGATTTTTATCGGGATCATCTCTCGGTTTATACCGTGTATGAGGTGGACGAGACAATTTTGCGCAGCTGCAATCTGATTCTCATCGGACGCAATGAAAGCCGTCTGATGGCAGAATTGATCGAAAAACAGGTTCTCACACCCTGTACGAAGCGGCAGGGTTACAGTGCCTGTGTCACAGACAGCATCTGGAATGCCGATAAGCAGATGGTCGTGATTGCCGGTGCGGATGAGCACGGTGCTGCCTACGGCTGTGTCGATTTCTGCAATCAGTACTGCGGATATGACATTTATAAGTGCGGCAAGGTCTGGTGCAGTATGAACGAAGGCTATTTTGATACGCCTTTTCATGAAAAGTTGCCGAAATGGTCGAAGATTTCCGCGCCCGACGTCGAGGAACGCGGCATTTGGACATGGGGACACGTCATTTACGACTATCGCTCCTTCTTTGACAATATGTTCCTTCTGAAGATGAATGAAATTGTCATCTGGAACGACTATGCGCCGATCAATGCAAAGGAAATTGCCGATTATGCACATTCGCTCGGCATGAAGCTGATCTGGGGCTTTGCATGGGGATGGGGTGTGGACTGCTCTGTTTCCGCAAAGCTTGATGACGAATCCCTGCATCAGCTGCGGGATGAAATCGTGGCGAAATACGAGAGGGAATACCTGAACTCCGGCTGTGACGGCATCTATTTCCAGTCCTTTACCGAACTGCAGACGGCGTACATCGGCGATAAGCTGATTGCCGAAACGGTTGTGGACTTTGTCAACGATACGGCAAGTGCGCTGCTTGCAAAATATCCCGCGCTGCATATCCAATTCGGTTTGCATGCGGATTCCGTCAAGAATCATACGGAGTTCATTGCCAAGGTCGATCCGCGCGTCTATATCATCTGGGAAAACTGCGGCAGCTTCCCGTTCCAGGGTGAGCATGCCGACAACGGCTCGGAATATGACTTCGGCGATCTGCCCGCGACCCGCGCATTTGTCGAAAAAATCAATGTTCTGCGCGGTACGGGGGATAAGTTCGGTGTCGTCATGAAGGGTCTGACCGGTCTCGACTGGAGCCGCTTTATTCATCAGGAACCGAATCTGGTCATGGGTGAGAGAAGCAAACGCTTTATGCATCTGCGGACAGAGGAGAAAAACCGCATCTGGAAGTTCCGCCAGACCTATTGGATCCGCAATGTCGAGCATGTCCGCCTGACAACGCAGTCGCTGCTGAAAAACAAGGACTACATGAATGTCCAGGCGCTGGTCGAGGACGGTATGTTTGAAACGGGCATTCCGCTGCCTGTGGCAATCTATGCCGAAACGCTGTGGGATGCACAGAAGGACGGCATGGAAACGGTGCTGCAGGTCATGAAGTATCCGTGTGTGACGATGGCAAATCTTTGATATCAGTGAACAGAACTGCACGGCAGGAACCGATTCCGACCGTGCAGTTCTTCTTATTTGAACGGAATCAGCACGTCGCAGATGCGGTCGATATAGGGAGAGAAACTCCGGTGTCATGATATCACGTCCTTTCACCCTTAAAGTGCGCAAAACGGCAGATTCTTTGGACTTTTTTATAAAAAAACAGTTTATTTATTGACATTATTGCATAAATAGTATATAATTACAACAGAAACGATGATGCTTTACAGGAGGAAACATTTATGAGACTTACAAAAAAGCATATACTCCCGGCACTGGCGGCATTGCTTCTGCTTTCGCAGACCGCATGCGGCTCACAGACACAGACAGACGGCACACCGGCGGTCACCGATGAAGCTGCGGTAACAGAAAGCGCGGCTGTCACGGAAGACCCCGGCTACGACTACGCAGGGAAGGATTTCGGGGGAGCAGAGCTGAACGTTCTGAACTTTGACTCTTTTTATAATGCCTATGTCTATCTCGATTTTGAAGGTACCTCCGGTGAGATGCTGGACGATGCGGTCTACAACCGTAATCGCCGCGTCGAGGAAGCACTGAACTTCAAGCTCAGAGAAGTCAAGTATCAATATAACGGCTGGCAGGATAGCCAGGAAGCACTGATCGATACTGTGACAAAATCTGTCATGGCAGGGGACTATGCATATGATGCGGCATATCTTCCGGTTGCGTTCAAGTCGAGCGTTATTACCGACGGGTATCTGTATGATATGTATGAGCTTCCCGGTCTGAAGCTCGATCAGCCGTGGTGGGATCACTATATCAATGATGCGCTGGAACTCAACGGTCATCTGTATGCCGCATCCAGCCCGCTGCAGCTGCAGACGCTCGATATGTCCGATGTGCTTCTGTTCAATGAGAAGATGTTCACAAACATGGGGATGGACTTCCCGTATCAGCTTGTCCGTGACGGCAAGTGGACGCTGGATAAATTCCATGAATACATTGCCGCATTGACCCAGCTCAACGGCGATTCCTCATTTACATTTACCAGCACCGGCAATTCTGTTTACGGTGTTGCCGTACATCCCGACCTTATATTTGCCATGACCTATTCTGCGGGTCTGCGGCTGGCAGAAAAAACGGATACCGGATTCCGTCTGACGCTGGAGGGTGAGCGTTGGTATAATGTCACTGACAAGTTGGCAAGTATGCTCCACAGGGAAAGCGGTTATGCGCTTGACAACACCGATGATGAAACGGATTCGTACTATACAAAGCTCTTCCGTCTGGGACGAGCCGCATTTGTCACCGCAGAAATCAAGATGACCATGGAGCTGCGGGATATGCAGGACACGTTCGGACTTCTGCCGATGCCGAAGTATGATGAAACACAGGAAGATTATTACACCGTTACCGGATACAGCACCGCGCTTCTGACCGTTCCGAGTGTTATAGAAAATCCGGAAATGGTCGGCTGGGCACTGGATGCGCTGTCGTATGACAGCTGGAAGACTGTGCTTCCGATCTACTACGATGTCCGTCTGGAACAGAAGGGGCTGCGTAATGAGGATTCGATTGCGATGCTCGATATTGTTCGTTCCAGTCTTGCAGCAGAACCGACGCTGATGTTAGGTATTGCTTATAACTACGTTTCCGCAATGGATGATGCCATTCTGAACGGAAAAGTCAATATCGCGTCGCTTGCGGCATCCCATACAAAGAATCTGGAAAAGAATATTCAGTTGGTGGCAGATGCGTTTGCAGACTGATGCATAACATAACCAAAAGATCGGCGGTATTGCGGGGGTTGGATTCCCCTGATACCGCTGATTTTTAATTGGGCAACAAAAAAGAGGAAGCGAATTTTCGCTTCCTCAAATATTTATGTCTGGTTGGATCAATACATACCGCCCATGCCGCCGCCCATACCGGGTGCGCCTGCTGCGGGTGCGGGATTTTCTTCCTTCTTGTCAGCGACAAGTGCCTCGGTGGTGAGGACGGTTGCTGCAACGGAAGCTGCATTCTGCAGTGCGCTGCGGGAAACCTTGGTCGGGTCAACGATACCCGCTGCGACCATATCGCAGTAGACTTCCTTGTATGCGTCGAAGCCGTAGCCGATCTTGTCAGCGGTCATGATCTTGTCGATGATGACGGAGCCTTCCAGACCTGCGTTTGCGGCGATCTGACGGACGGGTTCTTCCAGAGCCTTGACAACGATCTGGATACCGGTCTTTTCGTCGCCTTCTGCATCAGCGAGCAGAGCCTTGACGTCAGCGATGACATTGAGGAATGCAGTACCGCCGCCTGCGACAATACCTTCTTCAACAGCCGCACGGGTAGCGTTGAGCGCGTCCTCGATGCGGAGCTTCTTTTCCTTCATTTCGGTTTCGGTAGCAGCACCGACCTTGATGACAGCGACACCGCCTGCGAGCTTTGCAAGGCGTTCCTGCAGCTTTTCGCGATCGAAATCGGAGGTGGTGACCTCAATTGCCGCACGGATCTGTGCAATGCGGGACTTGATTTCATCGGATGCACCTGCACCGCCGACGATGATGGTGTTTTCCTTGGTGATCTTGACCTGGCGTGCCTGACCGAGCTGTGCAATGGAAGCATCCTTCAGGTCGAGACCCAGTTCATCGGTGATGACTTCGCCGCCGGTGAGGATTGCGATGTCACGGAGCATTTCCTTACGTCTGTCGCCAAAGCCGGGAGCCTTGACAGCAACGCAGGTGAACGTGCCGCGGAGCTTGTTGAGAACGAGCGTGGTGAGTGCTTCGCCTTCGATGTCTTCTGCAACGATGACGAGCTTCTTGCCTGCCTGAACGATCTGCTCGAGCAGGGGAAGGATATCCTGAATGTTGGAGATCTTCTTGTCGGTGATGAGGAGCAGAGCATCGTCGATGACCGCTTCCATCTTATCGGTGTCGGTGACCATGTAGGGAGAGATATAACCGCGGTCGAACTGCATACCTTCAACGACTTCGGAGTAGGTATCAGCGGACTTGGATTCTTCAACGGTGATAACGCCGTCGGAGGTGACCTTTTCCATTGCGTCTGCGATCAGGTTACCGATCATTTCGTCGCCTGCGGAGACAGTACCGACGCGCGCGATGTCTTCCTTGCCTTCAACGGGCTTGGAGTGGCTCTGCAGAGCAGCAACAGCGGCATCGACTGCACGCTGAATACCGCGGCGGACGACCATCGGGTTTGCACCTGCGGTGATGTTCTTCATGCCTTCGCGGATGAATGCCTGTGCGAGCAGTGTTGCGGTGGTGGTACCGTCGCCGGCTGCATCGTTGGTCTTGGTAGCGACTTCACGGACGAGCTGTGCGCCCATGTTTTCCATAGCGTCTTCCAGTTCGATTTCCTTTGCGATGGTAACACCGTCGTTGGTGATCAGCGGAGCGCCGTACTTCTTGTCGAGAACGACGTTGCGTCCCTTCGGACCGATGGTGATTTTGACGGTGTCAGCGAGCTTGTCGACCCCGCGGAGCAGAGCGTTTCTGGCTTCAATGCCGTATACGATTTCCTTTGCCATGATTGATTATCTCCTCGATAGATTTCTGTTTGTTGGTGTGGGATGAACTTGGTTCGGTCTGATTACTCTACGATTGCGAGAATGTCAGACTGCTTGACGATGGTGTATTCCACACCGTCGCACTTGACTTCGGTACCTGCGTACTTGGACGTGATGACCTTCTGACCGACCTTGACTTCCATGACGATTTCCTTGCCGTCAATGATACCGCCGGGACCGACTGCAACGATTTCTGCAACCTGCGGCTTTTCCTTTGCCGTGCCTGCGAGGATGATACCGCTCTTGGTGGTTTCCTCTGCTTCCGTCATTTTGACGACAACTCTGTCTGCTAAAGGCTTGAGTGTCATAATAGATTCCTCCTTATATGAAAGATGTAATATACGTTGTGATTTAGCACTCATTGTGTCGGAGTGCTAACGACATGATATATTGTACTCACTTTCATGAAAAAAATCAAGGGTTTTTCCGAGAATTAACATATTATTAACACAAGAGTGCAGGATTTGCCATATTTGCACCGTGCGGATACCGTGGCTGCTGCCGTATCTGCGGTATGGAAATCTGGGGCGGGGAATAGAATGGGCAGGGAAACAAAGGAAGGGAAGGTTATGAAATGAGCGGCTTTATTTTTTCACTGTTTCTGATCGCGGCTGGCGGATATTGTGCGTACCGTCTGCGCTTTTTCTGTTTTTTGCATCCGATATCGGCTATAAAAACACTTTGGGCGCGGGAAACGCATGGTGGGGACGCGGCGTATTCTCCGTTCCGTGCGCTGACCGTTGCGCTTGCAGGAACGCTCGGAGTCGGGAATATCACGGGTGTTGCGGTGGCAATTCTGCTCGGCGGCTCGGGCGCGCTGTTCTGGATGTGGGTCTCGGCACTCTTTACAATGCTGATCAAATACGCTGAGGTCTATCTTGCGGTCATTACGCGGCAGAAACGAAATGAGGGCGGTCATACCCGTTATTTCGGCGGTCCGATGCGGTATCTCGGTATGCTGCGCGGCGGGTGTGTGTGGGCGGTCCTGTTTTGCTTTCTGTGTATTGCCGCCTCGGTGGTGCAGGGCAATCTTCTGCAGACAACGGCGGCGATCTCCTGCGTTGTCCATACCTTTGATGTATCTGCTGTGATGGTGTCGGCGGTATTCTGTATCGCGGCGGCTTGGCTGATCTTCGGCGGGCGCGGGAGGATTGCGGCGTTTTGCGCATCGATGATTCCTCTGATGTCTGCGCTCTATTTTGTCATGTGCACCGTTGTCATTCTGCGCTGTGCCGCACAGGTTCCCGCGGTATTTGCCGATATTTTTGAAAATGCCTTTTCTCTGCAGGCAGTCGGTGCGGGCGGCGGTGCATCAATGCTGCTTGCCATGCGGCACGGCTGTGCAAAAGGGGTATTCACGCATGAGGCGGGCTGCGGAACGGCGCCGATCTCTCATGCGGGTGCCGCAACCTCCCGACCCGAAAAACAGGCAGTGCTGGGGATTGCGGAGGTATTTGTCGATACGATGGTGCTGTGTACAGTCACGGGCTTGGTGCTTCTGCTGTCGGGTGTTGGGGAATTGCCTTTGGGGGCGGAATACGATTTTCAGGGAGTGGTGCTCGATGCATTCCGTTTGTGGTTTGGTGACAGGGCGGCGGTGTTTCTGTCGATTTCCATTGTTTTCTATGCGTTTGCGGCACTGGTGTGCTGGTCGTTTTACGGCACGGAATGTCTTTCGTATCTGCTCTCTGACTGCGGGGAAATTGTGACAAAACGCGGTGTGGCGGTGTATCTTTCCTTTTATGTATTATGTACCTTCATCGGCGCATGGGCGGATCCTGCACAGCTGTGGCAGATATCGGATGTGCTGACCATGGCGATGACGGCGCTGAATACGTGCGGGGTGATGATGCTTTTGCGCCATGTGAGAATCCCGATATGCAATAAATAAAAGCAAAAAAATCGCAAAAACTTCAAAAAAGTATTGACATACAGGAAGAAATATGATATAATATCAAAGTCTGTGGAAGATGCCACGGATAATCCTTTCAAAAACGCGAGACGTTTTTGACATAAGTCCATAAGGAGGTGCAATTCGCATGGAAAAGAAGATTGGTTCCTACGAAACAATGTTTATCGTAAACCCCCAGCTGTCCGAAGACGATACCAAGGCTATCGTTGCAAAGTTCACTGCGCTGATGGCAGAGAACGGTGAGATCGAACAGGTCAACGAATGGGGCAAGCGCAGACTCGCTTACCCGATCAACGATCTGATGGAAGGCTATTATGTTCTTGTTAACCACAAGGCTGATACCCAGTTCATCAAGGAACTCACCCGTCTGTTCAACATCAATGAAAACATCATGCGCTCCATGACCATCGCTAACGCATAAGCGCGCGAGGTAAGGATCATGGCAAGTCTGAACAAGGCGATCCTGATGGGTAATCTGGTCGCTGATCCGGAACTGAAGCAGACGCCCTCCGGCGTTGCTGTTTGTTCGTTCCGCATCGGTGTTCAGAGACGCTTTAAGGACGCAAACGGTCAGTACGCATCGGATTTCGTCAACATCGTCGCATGGAGACAGCAGGCGGAATTCGTTTCTAAGTATTTCCGCAAGGGCAGCTCGATCGTCGTTGTCGGTTCGATTCAGACGCGTGACTACACCGACCAGCAGGGCAACAAGCGCTATGCAACCGAGGTTGTTGCTGATGAAGTAACCTTCGGCGCAGGCAAGGGCGATTCCCAGTCCCAGAATACCGCATTTGCAGGTATGGGCGATTTCGGATCCGCTCCGGCATACAGCGCACCCGCATCCGCTCCGGCAGCACAGCCGGCAGCACCGAAGTTTGAAGAAATCAGCGGAGACGAAGATCTCCCGTTCTGAAAACCGGCCACTTTAACAGGGAAAGGAATGAAAAACATTGGATAACGCAAAGGAAATCAAGACCACTGAGGTCAAGGAACAGAGAGAACC
>JAFYTT010000009.1 GCA_017558715.1 Clostridia bacterium
GGAGGCGCGCCTCCTCATAGGTGCATACATACAGTTCTACAACAATGAGCGTATTCAACTAAAAACAAAACTGACACCACTCGAAAAGCGATGTCAGTTCGTTGCTTAACTTTTAGTTTTTTCTACCTTAGGACTCTTTTTGGTGCTGTCCGTACAATTTGGGGCAGTTCAGATTGCGGCTCTTTTGTTTTTTGGCAAAAAATGCTGCATACGTCTTTCGCGATACCTCTTGCAGGACGGATACTTTTGTGGTAAAATAAAAGAAAAAACAGTAACAAAGGAGCAATGACCTATGAAATTATTTCCTGTCCGTCAACTGATCGGCGGGCTGCTTTCGTGTCTTCTGGTGCTGTCGTGTGCGGCTCTGTCTGCATCGGCGTTTGTCATTGCCGATGATACGGTGATCTACCGCACCGGGACATCTCCTGCGGACGGATTGCAGTATGAGGCGATTTTGGCAGAAAAGGATGGAGAATCACAGAGAGGGTATCTGTTTACTTATCATCCGGGACAGTCGGTTCTGCCGATGGTGACTTATGGAACGCATGTCGTCGGACGCGAAACGACAGGCACGATGATGCGGCTGGTACAGGAGAAGCTTGCGGAAAGCGGTACACGGGTTGTCGGCGGCATCAACGGTGACTTTTTCAGTATGCAGACGGGAATTCCGATGGGTATTCTGATGCAGGACGGAATCATACTGTCCTCGGATGCCGGAGAAACCGCCATCGGTATCAAAGCCGATGGTACCTATCTGCTCGGCAGACCATCGATCACAACAACCTTACATAAAATAACAGACAATGAAGCAGATGCGCTGACGCTTCCCATAGCGCACATCAACAAATATCCCGCAGTCTGGGGTGCCTATCTGTGTACACCGGAACACGGAAAAACAACCTATTCCTCGGAAGAAGGAACCGAATATGTATTCAAAACCGAGGAGGGTGTCTTTTCTCTGACGGGTGAAGTTCGCGCGGTTCTGACGGAAATCCGCGAAAAGAGCAAAAACAGTGAGATTCCCGAAGACGGGTTTATCATTTATCTGCACGAAAAGTGTGCCAAGGCGGAGGCTTATCGTGCACTTGCGGTCGGGGATGCCGTTTCGGTTTCCTGTACTGCGGCGGAGGGCTGGTCGGATGTCACGCTGGCACTCGGCGGCGGGGATCTGCTGATTGAAAACGGCGAGATTCACAGCGATGATTTCGACAAAGATCACGGAAAAAAGGAAAATCCGCGTACCGCAGTCGGTTATACAGCGGACGGAAAACTGCTTTTCTTTGCGGTAGACGGCAGAACAACAGTCTCCAAAGGTCTGACGCTGGAGGAGCTTGCCAAGACCATGCAGTCGCTCGGATGCATCGGTGCCATCAACCTCGACGGCGGCGGTTCGACAACGGTTATTGTCCGCGGCGATGATGCATCGTTCACCGTACAGAATAAACCGACGGACGGCGTGGAGCGCAAGGTATCCAATGCGGTACTGTTCGTCGATGCATCGGTGTCCGACGGTATTCCGTATTATGCGGAAATCACGCCCGATGCACCGCTGGTTTTCCGAAATGCGGCAGTTGACCTGGATGTGAAAATCACCGACCGCAGCCGCATGCCGCTGACCTTTGACAATGCGCAGATTACATGGTCTGCCGTTGGCGGAACGATTGACGAAAACGGCCATCTGACGCCTGACCTGACTGCCAAGACTATCGATGTTACGGCGCAGATACGGATTGGTGTGACGGATACGGAACGCGGTACTGTCACGGAATATGTTCTTGAGACAACCGAAACTGTGTTCCGTGTGGATCGGTTGGACAGCATTTCTGCTGATGTTTCCTCTCTGACCATTCCGTTCGGAAGTCATTCCGCGCCGATCAAGGTATCGGGTAAATGGAAGGGACGTACGGTACAGATTGCGGCAAAGGATGTTCGCGCATCGGTCATTCCGGTCAATGACGGTGAAGAAGCCGCGGGATATGTCGGTGTTTCCATGACCGTATACAGTACCAAGGTGCTCGCACACGCGCAGAAAGCCAATCTGATTTTGGCGATCACCGATGACGGCGGCACAACTTGTCGGACGACGGTGCCTGTGACATTCGGTGCGGCAGAACAGGTTGTTATGAATCTGAACAGCGGAATGCCGAACACGCACGTTGTATATGACAGCACCGCCAAGGTCACCCGTATGACAAACGGCGGCAGAAACGGTTCTGCGGCGGTTTCTGTCGAGGGGCTGTGGCTGGCACCCATCCGGACACCGAAGGCATCCCACCCCGTCAAACGCATCGATCTCTATGTCAAGGGAACGCCTCCTGCAGACCTTTCCGCTGTCATGACCTGCGGGGATGTGGAATATATCCTGCCGTGGACCGTTTCCGATGACTTTACCCGTATCGGCGGATGGATGCGGATATCGCTCGACACAACAATGATCAATAAAAAAGGCATTTCTGACTTTACGATTACAAAACTGCTGACCTCGGCAGAAACATTTACATTGACCGTTGACGATCTGACGTATTTCTTTGGCGACAGCATGGCGGTGTTTAACGATACACACGGGATGTGGGCACATGACAGCATTGAAACGCTGTACCGCATGGGCGTGGTAAGCGGCATTGCCATGGGTGACGGTACGTACCGTTTTGCACCGATGGATGGGCTGACCCGTGTGGAATTTGCGGTTATGATCGCAAAATTCATGGGCTTGCCGATCAATGATGATGCATCTGTCGCATCCTTTGCCGATGCTGAGGAAATTCCCGTATGGGGTATTCCGTACATCGCGGCGGTTACGGAAGCCGGCTATATGCGCGGCAAGGGTGCGGGCAATGACGAAAACGGAAATCCGCTTGTATGCTTTGCCTCCGAGGATACGATGTCCCGCGCAGAGGTACTGCAGGTGCTCGGTGCGCTGCTTGCGGAAAAAGCGGAACTTTCGATGACGACTTCGTTTGCAGATGATGCGGATATTCCCGACTGGGCGAGAACCAACATCACACGAATTGTCGGCTATGGCTTGATCAGCGGCTTTGAGGACAATACACTCCGTCCGAGTGCGGTCATTTCCCGTGCGGAGATCGCGGCGCTGCTGGTACGGATTCACGGTATTCTCGCCGCTCCTGTTACCGAAGAAGAGCCGACCGGGGAGCCGACGACTGATCCTGTCGAAGAACCCACAGAAACACCGACGACCGATCCTGTCGATGACCCCACGGAACCGCCGACCACAGAACCCGTGGAAGCACCGACGGAATCCACACAGGAAAACGAAACTGCGGAATCGGAGCAATCTCCCGAAAATCAGACATAACAAATACGGACTGCTGTACGGTTTGGTGTACGGCAGTCCGTTGTGTTTTGGGCATTATTCGGTTGTCACGGCTGTTTCGCGGAAGTAGTCGGGATTGATTTCGTAGATGTCTTCCTGCCATTGACGCCAGATCTTATCCCAGAAGAGTTGGGAGGCTTCTTCCGGCGAATCTGCGCCGAGGATGATGTAGGTGTTTCCGGAGCTGTGTCCTTCACCGTTTGCATCAAACCCTTTGGATTCCATGAGTGGGAAAATCAGAATGCCATCATCATCGCCAAAATCTGCCGCATACTCACAGAAGAGCAGCATGGCGCGGTCAGCGGCACGAATTGGCGTGGTATAGAAGCCGTTCTGCATGATCTGACCCGGCAGTGTCATCTGATACATCATATCACCGAGCAGCTTTCTGCGGTTGCCTGCATCAAAACCACCGAAACCGTCGGAGATCATCAGACCTTCGAAAGTATCGATTTTGAACAGATAATCCGTCTTCCATCCGTCAAAACGGAAATCGATGACCTTGCTCTCCACAGCCTGTGGAAATCCCGACACATCCATCTCGTGCGGTTTTGCGCCATCGGGAAGCGCGCTCAGCTTTGTCCCGATTTCATCCCATACATCCTCCGAAAACGTGATTTCGTATCCTGTGTAGGTGATATCCACCTTTGACCGCCAGCCGACAAAGTAAAGAAAACATCCGATGACGGCAAGACAGAGCAGCGGCAGAACCACGAATTTCCCGATGGGGTATAGCCAGAAGTGCTTGACCTTGTCTATGTTCAATTCGGTGTCGTAGGAGCGTTCCCACTCTTTTACATAGCGCAGATACCGCTCGTACGCCGCCTCACGCGCATCGTGGTCCACGTCCTCATCCCAGACACGGAAGCGCATTTCCGGCACGGCATGCGTCTCTACGCGGCGAATACGGTAAGGTTCGTCCTCGGGAAGAGCAGCGGAGAGATCGGCAATCTGTGCAGACTCGTTCGGTGCGGGCAATACGCCGCCAAGTGCTTCTGCAAGTGCTTCCGCGGAGGAGAGCGACGACGGAATCACGGCATCGGCGCGTTCCAGAAGTTCTTCAAGCTCACGAAATTTTCCGCGCAGTTCGTCGCGGTATTCCGAGAAGATCGTAGGGATGTCCTCGGGCGTGTTTTGCATCGCCGCAATTTGTTCAATGGAGAAAAACGACTGGCGCAAGCCTGCGATGATTTTCAGCTGTTCCACCGTTTTTTCATCATAGTCTCGGAATTTGCGCCCGTTGATCTCGGTGTAGGTCGGTGTAATCAAGCCTTTTTCTTCATACAGTCGGATGGCTTTTTCGGTCAGACCGCATGTTGCGGCGGCTTCTTTGATTTGCATGGTCAGTCCTCCTGTGCCTGCGTGAACGGTTTGACGTTATCATGGTAATATGCTTGATCTGCCCGCCATACGGTGTCGAAATAGCGGTAAACGGCATCTGTCGGCGATTCTGCGGGAAAGACAAGATAACGGTCGGTTGAGGTGTAGCGTGTGGTTGAACTTGTTTTGCTTACCATTTCCGATACTGCGAAAATAAACTGCGGTGCCTCTTTTTGACCGAAAATCATCAGATCGCTGATGATACTGTGATCGGAATCGCGTTTCATTCTGCCTCCGAAGGCTTTCTCAATGTAAATTTGCCAAAAATAACCGGGACCGAATTCCAGTTCTGTAATCACAAAATTTTCACCGTAGTATTCTCTGCATTCCTCGGGTGTCGGCTGACCGCCGCGCAGAATACCGTTTCTGTCGGAAACATGGATTTCGTAGCTGTCCAGAATCAACTCGCCTCGGAATTGATCGGGCTTGAACAGATAATGGTGATATTCTCCGCGCAGTGTCATAGACCGCGGTATTCCATCCGATTCGGGAATGTACGGCATCAGATCAAGGGCATATACCGCATCGGCATCGGGCAGAGAATCCACATCAACAGGAATAATCTTTTCATTTGGCAGAACGATTTCATACCCGTTCAGCGTCAGGTCAATGTCTGTCACAAACGGCTGTGTGTATAAATACCAACCTGTGACAGAAAGAATCACAGCGGACAGTGCAATCCACTTCCAGAAAGGTCTTTCAAACACATTCCGCACCGCAAGCTCCACCGCATACCGTTTTTCCCACCGCGCAATCCACTTTTGATATCTTGCATATGCCCGCTCGCGCTCGTCCGTCGATGCACCCTCGTCCCAGACGCGGAAATGAACCGTCGGAAGTGCTTCATCGGAGATGCCGTGCGGTGCAGGTGCGGTCATGGCATCCGATACCGCGTTGACATCGGAAAGTGACGCTGCATCGATTTCCTCCGCACGTGAAATCAAAGGTTTGAGGTCAGCATACTGTTTATGAAGCTCCGCACGGTAGGACGCAAAGACGGTCGGAATGTTCTCGGGATGATCGAGAATTTCTGCAATCTGTTCTATGGAGAAAAACGATTTGCGCAGAACGGCGATTGTTTGCAGGCGGGCAACGGTTGCTTCATTATAATCGCGAAACTGCCGCCCGTTCTTTTCGGTATAGGTCGGTGTGATCAAGCCTTTTTCTTCATACAGTCGTATGGCTTTTTCGGTCAGACCGCATTGTGCGGCGGCTTGTTTGATTTGCATGGCGGCTCCTTTCTTATGGTTCTGCGGCTTGCTTTTGACGGTTCTCAAAAATGCGGATTTCGCGCGGCTTCCAATCGTATTCGTAGTATAGGCGTTTGGCTTCTTCCGGCGTTTCGGCGGGGAGGAAAATATAACGATCTCCGCCGAGCAGGTGAAACATGATGCGGGAGGGGGCAATCTCCCCGTTTTCAATTACATAGCCAGCCGATGCGACTGTCATCTGTATGACTTTACGGATGCTGTTTTCATGGATGTATATCTGGCTGATCATGGCATCGTGCTCAAGGCGCACCGGTCGGACATGGTTCTTATCGACGGAGCTGAACCATGATTGGATTTCGCCCTCGGTATAGATGCGATATCGGCTGCTGTCGGGCACCATGTCGTTCGGATGATGAACATCGAAGACATCGTTGGAGAACCTGGTCGATTCATATCCCGATACGGTCATGTCGCCGATAAAGACATCCTCGCGGAGTGCATACCGCAGTACCCAGCCATCAAAGCAGATGGTGCGTTTTACAGGATCGGTCGGATCCGGAAGTATGGAAATATCATAATTTTCGATTTCTTCAACGGAGTGAAAGGAATCGCGCCGTGCTGTCAGTGCATGGATGTCCTCGGATACTGTGATTTCATATCCCGTTGTTTCATATATGGTGCGCACGGGAAACGGTACATAATACAGAATCAATGCCAGCATAACAAGTCCCGCCAGCACCGCCGTGATGACCTTGAACGACCGCCCGATCCACTCACAGACCGTATCAAACACAAGATACGCGCCGTAGAAGCGACCCCAGTGCGCGATATACTGCTGACAGCGTGCGTAGGCGATCTCGCGCTCGTCCCGGGACTGTTCTTCGTTCCAGACACGGAAGTGCAGAGTCGGCAATGCCTGCTCGGAAACGCCGTGTGCGCCCGGAGCGGTCATGGCGGCAGAAACCTCGGCGGCGGAGGATAGGTCTGCAGGATTGATTTCCTCGGCGTGTTCGAGCAAGGGTTTGAGTGCGGTGTAGTTGTTATGCAGCTCATCTCGGTACGACGCAAACACGGCGGGGATATTCTCGGGATGATCGAGAATTTCTGCGATCTGATCAATGGAGAAAAAAGCACGTCGGAGTGCGGAGATTGTCTGAAGTCTGGAAACGGTTTCCTCGTCGTAGTCGCGGAACATCCTGCCGTTGATCTCGGTCATCAGTGGGGAGATCAGCCCTTTTTCTTCATAGAGTCGGATGGCTTTTTCGGTCAGACCGCATTTCGCGGCGGCTTGTTTGATCTTCATTGGACGCTCCTTTCAGGGGACGGAGCTGTCAACGTAAGCGTTGACAGCAGTGATATATTTCCACTGTCGTGGAAATGTGATATCGCTTCGCGGTGATATCCGACGTTGTCGGGTGATATATTTCGCCCGTTGGACGAAATGTTGTGTTTGCTTTATCTTGATTTTATCATATCCCCCAAGGGCAGATGCAAGTGGTTTTTCAAAAAAATGTGTGTATTTACGCAAAAACCCGCCATCCCGCCCGATTATATGGGTGGTGATGGCGGGGGCTGTTATTCTTCGTATTCGGATAAGATATCCGGCAGGCGGCGTTCGATCTCGTCGGTGCGCAGGCGGTCCTCGGCATACGCGCGGCGGAGTAGCTCACCCGGAATATACGGGTCGTACTTCTCAAAGACCGGCATTTCGGTCTGCGAAACGAGCGACAGACGGTCAATGCCCTCGCGGCGGATGTGGTCATTGAGCCCCTTGATGAACGCGTAGTCGGACACGCCGTCGTCCATTTTGAAGGTGATATAGTAACAGCCCTCAAACTCGACGTTGGTGATCTTGTATTCCTTTGCGTGCTTGACGATATACTTGCGAAGGGTACGGAAGGAGCGCGTACCGAGCCACGGGAACAGGCACCATGTCATGCCGCCCAGCGACAGCAGCGAATGGTGTGCCATACCGGCATTTCGGGCGACGTGACGCGCGACATCGAGCCGCTGTTTTGCGTTGGGCTTGAGGTACGGATAGTCCTTGTCACCGCAGAGAACCTCGCGCATCTTCTCGAGAATACGCGTGTTGACCTCGCCGTAGTCGCCGGGCCAGGAGATTTCCATCTTGCCTTTGACCTGTCTGACATAGACGAGCTTGCGCGCGATATCCAGCTCCTCAACCTCCCAGACGTGACCTGCCAGCGCAAAACGGTCACCGACGGGCGGAGGAGAGGTGATCGTGCCGATCTCATCCGACTCACAGCGCACAGAATAGTCGACGTCCTGATCCTTGAACACGGCATAGAAGCGGAAGTTGTTCGTCAGCTTCTCGCCTTTGAGTCCGACGATCAGCGTCTTTTCTTCGGTCATTTCGAGAAATTCGCCGCGGATCATCGAGATCATCAGCTGTTTGTAGTCCTCCTTGGACGTGTGCGCAAACGGCGGCAGGGAAAGAACACGCTGTGCAAGAGCCGCAGGTGTCAGTTCACCGGACGATGCAAGAATGCTGAGTGTTTGTTGGAACAGAAGCGAAAACGGCATACGCTTGATCGACGGCGGCTCAATGAAGTGATCCTCCAGATACAGCTGAACAATCGCGATACCGCGGATCAGTTCCCACGGGATGAGCTGGGGAAGCGGTGTTTCGGGCGTTGGGTTTTCCTCGCGGAAGACCATCATCATCTCCGGCGGAGCACCGCGTCTGCCCGACCGTCCGAGCCTCTGAAGCAGCGAGGAGACCGTGTGCGGGGCACAGGACTGTACCACGCGCTCCAGCCGCCCGATGTCGATACCGAGCTCCAGCGTGACCGTGGCGCAGGTGACAGCGTGTGTCTCCTCGTCCTTCATCTTCGCTTCGGCTTCCTCTCGAATAGACGCGGATAGATTGCCGTGGTGGATGAGAAAGATATCGGGATCACCACGGTGCTCGGCAATCTGCCGCATGGTTGCGGTGATGTATTCCGTTTCCTCGCGGGAATTGGAGAAGATCAGACATTTTTTATCTTTGACGCAGTCGTACATATACTCAAATCCCGCATCGAGCATGGCTCGCGGATTCGGTGCTTCGGGATGATCGACGGAATCCTCGGTCTGATCGTTGTGATCGTTCTGAATATAGAAATGCTCCATTCCGAGCCGCCAGCGGTTCTTCTGACCGCCGACAACGGGTGCATCGGTTTCGCGTCCCGATCCGGCGCCCAGCCAGTTCACCGCGATGGACAGATCACCGACGGTTGCGGACAGACCGATGCGGCGCGGATGATGACCGATCAGACGACCGATGCGGCAGAGCTGACAGATGATCTGATTGCCGCGGTCGGTGCCCGTCAGAATATGAATTTCATCGATGATGACATAGCGCAGGTCGGAAAACAGGCGGATGATGTCGTTGGAACGGTTCATCAGCATCGATTCCAGCGACTCGGGCGTGATCTGCAGAATCCCCTGCGGGTTTTGCAGGAGTTTGTTTTTATGGGATGCCGCAACGTCTCCGTGCCAGTGCGTGACGGGAATGCCCGATTCCTCAAGCAGATCTTCCATGCGGTAGAACTGGTCGTTGATCAGGCTTTTCAGCGGCGCGATATACAGAACACCGACCGATTGCGGTGGATTTTCCCAAAGCTGGGACAAGATCGGAAAGAACGCAGCTTCCGTTTTGCCCGATGCTGTTGATGAGGTAATCAGCAGGTTATGATCGGTATCAAACAGTGTTTTTGCCGCGGCCAGCTGAACACCGCGCAAAGCTGCCCAGTGATTCTGATAGATAAAATCCTGAATGAACGGCGCAAAGCGGTAAAAGATTGCGTTTGCGTCCTGTTCATATTCTGTTTCTTGGAACTGTTCGTTTGTTTCAGTTGTCATGGGAAATGTCTCCTCTTATGGGCAGAGGTTATGATTGATCGGCAAGTGCGGCAAAAACTTCTTCCATTGCGGCAAACAGCACCTGTGCCGTGCGGATACCGGGTGAGTTTGTTTCCTCGTAGTGGTTTTCACCCGATTCGTCTTCGATTTTTTCCAGATAAGGAAGATCGGGATGCACCAAAAAGTCGCGCGGCGGCACAATGTAGCCAAGCTCATCGTTGCACAGACCGCCGATGAGCAGTGTACCGCAGTCATACTGTGCTGCAAGGCGGGAAAGAGAGGGGAAGGTTTCCTCGGTCAGAACATGACCGGGACCTCCCATGGCAAAATCGGTGTCCTCATAGACAAGTTCGGGGAAGATTTCGCCGGGGAGCATGGCGGCTGTGATGCTGTCACCGAAACGGATGGCGGCACAGCGCGACGCAAGATAGTACCCTGTTTCACTGTCGGTACCGCGTCCGCTTTCATTGTGGAGGATTCCGAGGAACTTATACAGCAAAAATGCGGTATTGTCAAGCGGAACGACAAAATCGGTTTCCGCATAGGCGATGTGAGGTGCGACGGGAATTTCGAGATGTTCGGGGTATAACAGCAGCATACGGGCGAGAACCTGACCTGTCATGATGCAGTTTTCAACGTGGTAATCGGGCGAACCGTCATCCAGCGCTTTATCGCGGATTTCAGGGGTCATGATCAGACCACCGATGGCACCGGGAATGAACAGCATATCGTCTCCGCAGTCTTCCCGAATGATATCCGCCATAATGCCGGGAAAGTCGCGGCTGATGAAGAGGTTATCACCGCGCAGGGATTCTGCGTGGGCGGCAAAAAAGACAAGGCGGATGCCGTTGTATGCGCTGTCATCGGGGATGAAGCGCAGCTGATGCATGTTTTCATCATAAACAAGCGGATAACGGGAGTCGTACTGCATATTCTCGGCTTCGGTCTCGCTATAGAGCAGAGAACCGGCGGAGCGGTCTTCATAGGCGGCTTTTCCGGCGGCAATGGCAGCGGCAACCACATTGTCTACAAATTCCTGGTTCTTGCCGTCCTGTGCAAAGGGACCCCACAGACCGAGCGTGTCGATGCCGGCATGCGTATGGGATGCATAAACGGCAATGGAGGTACATCCGGTTTCCGCGGCAAAATCGGAAAGTCCGTCACGGATACGGTTAATCGTATCGGAGCCAAGTCCGACACAGTCTACACCGATGAGAAGCATACCGCCGCTCTCACTGCCATCAGCATTGCCGCAGCCGAGCCAGACCGCATTGGCGCACTGATAGTCAAGGATATCGGTGAATTCTTCTCCGTTCATGTAACCTGCGATATAAAGCGGAGTTTCGGGATTTTCGGGAACCGCGATCTCGACCGAGGAAAAGCCGATGGTCCAATGATCGCCGTCTGCGGAAAAGAGATGGGGCATCTCTTCGTTATCGCCGCCGCATCCGACAAAACAGATACAGAGGAGGAGCAGAGACAGTAAAAAAATCAGTTTTTTCATGGTTGACAACCTCCTTATAACAGATCAAACAGACCGTTCTTTGCAAGTCCGATGAGGATGCGAAGCATATCGGAAAACAGTACGCCGTTGATCGACGCAAATACGATCGCGCCGAGATATCCGACGATCACAAACAGAGGGGAGAGGGCATACACCCATTTTTTGCAGCCGCTCACGACATACAGGATCAGAAAGACCGCACCTGTGATGAACAGTGCAAGCACACCCGGACGGATCACGGCAGTCTGCAGATTGCCGAAAATCGCGCCGACGGTTTCATCGATACCGCCGAGCAGGATTCCGGAATGGCGAATGGTGAAATAGGATGCGAGCCAGAGAAGGGCCGATGCGGCGATGACGCCTGCAAGTCCGCGATAGGGAAGCTTTGATTTCATGACGGTAGACTCCTTATTTTCTGTATGATATATGTAATATTTTTCTCAATCGGTTTTGTCCCATCGATGCGGATGACAGGACAGGGGAGTGTTTGGGTCCAGCGCAGGACGTAATCCTCTTCACGCGCCTCTGCAAATCGGAAAAAGGCTTCTTCCGATTCGTAAAGATCGCCGCCGGGCTTCATGCGTTCTCCGAATTTCAGATAGGAACGTTGGCGGATGCGCTGGGAGCGGATGTCCTTCGGTGCCTCAACGAGAACCGCCGCGCGGTAAAGCGGTATGACGGCATCCCCGTAGTCTCCCTTGACCGCAGCAAAGACAAAATTTTCATGTTTTTGTACTTCTTCCGCCAAAAGCGTCTCGGCTTCTTGCCGTGTACGCGGATTGGTATACGGTTCGTTTGGCGCACATCGCTCAAAAAACAGGTCTTCATTGTCGATGAAGTGATAACCGAGAGTTTCGGCAAGTGCCCGTCCGACGGTACTTTTGCCGCTTCCGTTCAGACCGCAGACCATGATTCCAAATCCCATTTGTATAAGATCTCCTATCGTCAGCATTTCTTTCTTTATTATACAACACATAAGGGGATTCGTCAAGAAAAATATGTGTCGAAAAAACAAATTGGAACTGCTGCAAGTTGCTTCGTGGGCGTACTTACAGCAGTTCTGTGTGGTGTTCGTCATACTGTGCAGTGAAAGAATAAGATCTCTCTTCAACTGTTCATGAAATGTGATTTTTTGCTTCAAAAACAGACCGCATCCTTTCACTGAAAACTGCGAAAAAGGATGCGATCTGAAAAATGTTCCGAAAAAACCAAAATGCCCATCCACAGTATCCTGTGAACGGGCAATTCCTTTGGAGCTGGTAACCAGAATCGAACTGGTGACCTCATCCTTACCAAGGATGTGCTCTACCGACTGAGCCATACCAGCATGTGCTGTGGAATACAGCTGGCGACCTGGATGGGGCTCGAACCCACGACCTCTAGCGTGACAGGCTAGCGTTCTAACCAACTGAACTACCAGGCCATTTCGTATTCCTGCGGGAGTTTGTGTTCTCCTCAGCACGTTTAATATTATACCATATCAAAATCGATTTGTCAACACTTTTTGGAATATTTTTTTGAAATTTTTTTGCGTAAAAAAACAACGCCGAAATTCTGCGAACTTTTTTTCAGAAATCGGAATTTCCTATTGCAATTCATGTCATTCTGTGCTAAAATAAACCTAATAAGGAACGGTATTCTATACTGTTTCAAAGCTGAAAATTTTATTCCCGAAAGGAACGAACAAACATGGAAAAAGTAAGATTTGGTATTATCGGTATCGGTAATATGGGTACCGGACATGTGGAATCTATTGCCGGCGGACATATTGAAAATGCGGTTCTGGCAGCAGTCTGTGATCTCAAGGAAGATCGCCTTGCGTACGTTACCGAAAAGTACGGTACCGACATTGCGACCTACACCGACTACAAGGAAATGCTTGCATCCGGCAAGATCGACGCAGTTCTGATCGCAACGCCGCACTATCTGCATCCTGTCATCGCTATCGAAGCGTTTGAAGCAGGTCTGCATGTCCTCTCCGAAAAGCCGATCGGTGTTTACACCAAGAAGGTTATGGAAATGTACGAAGTCGCAAAGGCTCATCCGGAGCTGACCTTCGGTATCATGTACAACCAGCGCTCCAACCCCAAGCATCAGAAGATGCGTGAAATGGTTCAGGGCGGTGAGCTCGGTGAGCTGCAGCGTGTTGTCTGGATCATCACCAACTGGTACAGAACCCAGTCCTACTACAACTCCTCCACCTGGAGAGCAACGTGGGAAGGCGAAGGCGGCGGCGTTCTGCTCAACCAGTGCCCGCATAACCTCGACCTTTGGCAGTGGATCTGCGGTATGCCCAAGCGTGTCTGCGGCTTTTTGTCCTTCGGTAAGTATCACAACATCGAAGTTGATGACGATGCGACCATCTACGCTGAATATGCAAACGGCGCAACCGGTCTGTTCATCACCACCACCGGCGAAGCTCCCGGTACCAACCGTCTCGAGATCACCGGTACCAAGGGTAAGCTCGTTTACGAAAACAACAAGCTGATGTGGACCAAGCTCGAAGAAGACGTCAAGGACTTCACGATGAACGCTGAAACCGGTTTCGGTACACCGAAGATGACCACCGAAGAAATCGTCATCGAAGAAGGTTCTCCCGAACACCGCGGCATTCTCCGCAACTACACCAATGCCATCCTGAACGGCACACCTCTGCTGGCTCCCGGCTTCGACGGTGTCAACGGTCTGTCCATCTCCAATGCAGCACATCTGTCCGCATGGAAGAACAACAAGTGGGTTGACCTTCCCAATGACGGCGAAGAATTCTGGGAAGAACTGCAGAAGAAGATCGCGGCATCCGCAGGTAAGGACGAATCTGTCGTCTCCGGCGGCGTAGCTGACCTTTCCGCTACCTACAACTCCAAGTAATTGAAAAAAAGGAGATACCATTATGGCAAACGATATTATCAAGGGTATGGGCTTCCATCACATCGGTCTGAAGGTTGCTGATTTTGCAAAGTCCCGTGCCATGTACAACGCACTCGGCATGAAGGAAATCTGCGGCTGGGGCGAAGGCGACAGCGAGATCATCATGTTTGACCTCGGCGACGGCGGCAGACTCGAACTGTTTGCAGGCGGCGGTGATTTCCTGTCCAAGGAAGGCAAGTGGCTGCACTTCGCAATGAAGGTTGACGATGTCGATGCGGCTTATGAAACGGCACTCAAGGCAGGCTTTGCTCCGAAGACTGCACCGAAAGTCGTTCCGCTCGCATCCTGGCCGGCTCCCATCTCCATCAACATTGCATTCGTTGTCGGTCCCGACGGCGAAGAACTGGAATTTTTCAAAGAATTATAATCTGAACATACGATAAAAAACTGCACCGCTGCAAGCAGGCATTCCCTGTGTTGCGGCGGTGCTTTTTGCGCAAAAAACACGGTGCCGATTTTGAAATCAGCACCGTGAAATCTTTTATGGAACTATGTTATGATTACTTCTTCTTTGCGTTCTTGACAGACTTGACAACGATACCGGAAAGTGCTGCGAGAGCGATGACGTTGGGGATAACCATGAGGTTGTTGAAGACGTCGGTCA